>JAFZOY010000038.1 GCA_017552705.1 Bacteroidales bacterium | reverse complement strand
TATAGGAATTAGATATGAACTCCGTGGTGTCAGAAAAGCATGAGTTTTGATACACAAACTGAGCTACGGGTGCGACACCTTTAACCGTAATTTCAATCTCGTCGGTTGCCACACAACCACGTTCATTCGTCACCGTAACCGAATACGTTCCAGATTCATGAACAACCAATGATTCTGTTTTGTTGCCCGTGTTCCACTCATACTGTACAACATCTTCAGCACGGGCAATTAAGCCTATCTCATTGCCATCACATACGGTTGTATCAGCACCTAAACGTGCGGCGGTTGAAAAATCATCAACCGAAATTTCCACAGTATCCGACAAAATCGAATACCCCTGATTATCCGTTACCTTTACGGCATATTTCCCAGCTTTAGTAATGGTAATTGCCTGCGTGTCCTCCCCTGTTGACCACAGATACGTATAATCGCCAGCTAAACCACAATCCCAAACGACCGACTGTCCATCACAAATTGTTTGACTCGGTATATATGAAATCGAAGGCAACACAATAGCAACTGTATCATAATACTCATACCCCCAATCATCAGTAACGTGTACAGAATACAAACCCGATTCAGTAACATTGATTGATGGAGTAACCTCTCCCGTATTCCACGCATACGTTTGAAAATATTCGCGTTCTGGTACAGAAAGCACTATAGGCTTAAACCCATACGCACGTTCCACGTCCCCGCCCAACGAAAACTGCTCGCGTTCCGTACCCGGGAAATATTTGCTCCGCAAATAATTTTCCACCGTTTGACGCTCTATGTTTGAAAGCGGACGATTGTAGAAAATCATTTCGGCTATGTCGCCGTTGAGATTAAGACCAGCATAAGGTGCCATTCCTGTAGCATCATTATATGTACCGATATAAAATTCAAAAGCACTTACTATCGATTGCGTAACTGGCAAATCCATAGTTTTTGTATATCCATTTTGATAGTAATAAACTTGTTGCTCTTGCAAATTTATTCTACCAGAAAATAAAACATACTCTCCTAAACACGTCGGACCCGTCGGCATATAATTTTTAGAACCAATTTGTAATAAATACTCAGGAGTATTTTCATATATCAAACAATGTCGATTTGCTACAGGACCTAACAATGACTTAGAATAGAACGATCCATTCTTTTTGTGTATCCTCCCCAAACAAAATACTGTTTGACCAACCTTTCCCACATTTAATATATTACCCCCACCTAAATAATCTGTCCCATCAAACCGTAGCACCGCATGATTATTCAGTTCTGAAACATCTTTCACCAATGTTGGACAATTTTCGGCAACAGACTGAGTAACAGATTCCGTAGTATTTGCCATATTATACCAAATAGACACCGCAGAACCGTCATCTTGAGCTACTGAATCCGCACACCACCATGCAGACAAACCATTTAATTCGGTGGGATTTGCTATTTGAGAATATGCGACATATGCGAATGCCACACAACAGTGCATGCATAGTATAAATTTCAGCAAAGCTGACAGTTGATGTCTTGTTTCTTGTGACATATACCTTTACTTGATACAAATATATAAAATTAACATTTTACATATAATTTTATTTGTTCTATTCTTTTGTCATCATAAGCTTATAGAATTCATCGTAATTTTTTGCAGCCTCAAAATTTTCTTTCCAGAAATCGTATGCATTTTGGCGGTATTGTTGTTGTTGAATGGAATCTAAACTCAAATAATTGCTTATTGTTTGTGCAACATCATTTGTATTAAACTCTGCAGGAACGAGAAAACCGTTTGTGTTGTTGACGGCTTCGCCAGTGCCACTCACGTTGGTAGCAACAACAGGAATGCCAGCCGACATCGCTTCCATAATGCTCACAGGAATTCCTTCTGACGAACTCAAGTTTATGAACAAATCCACATATTGGCTAGCATAAAAATCAAGAATCTCGTTATTCGGGACAATCCCCCGAAATTCATAGTTGACTTTTGGCAACATTTTTTTTGCCATCGCTTCAAGTTCCGCACGCAATGGCCCATCGCCAAAGTGAATCCATCGTAAATTGTTGATTTCTAATTGTGAAATAGCCTTTATTATTCGGTCAACTTGCTTTACGGGAATCAAATTGCTACAGGAACAAATAAGAACCTCATCACATCTTCTTTCCGTCACAGGCTTTCTCTCATTTATTTTTCCGAGAAACGAAACAACCACCTTATCATCACAGTTTTCAACATAGGCATTGAAATACTCTTTGCCGGCTTTCGAAATTGATATTGTTTTAGATAAATTATTCAAGATGAATCGCTTAAATGGCAAATACGGTATTGTGTTTTTATCTGCAAAGACATCCCATCTATGTGCCCTTGCCACACACGCACAACCGAGGCTTTTACGAAGCATTGCCAAAGCCAAAGCCTTGTAATCGTGCCAATAGGAATAGAAAATACAATCGCTCACGTTGAGATGCGAACGGTCGCAGAATTGTAGTAGTTCGTTCTTTAAGTTCGTAGCCCGATGAATATCCACATACATTATCTTGAATGCGCTAACCCAATATCTCATAGGCAGTTTGTGAACGGCAAACGCCAACTCTCGTAAAAACATCGGCTTAAAAATACGGAAGAACGATTTTATCTTACCAAACTCCAATTTCTGTCTTGAAAACTGAACTACTTCGGCATTATCGGGAATAAATCGGTTCAGATTTTCGTCCGATTTGAATGATGCAGTATAAAGTATCACCTTCTCAAACCGTGAGGCAATCACACGCATTTCGTCATCGATGAAAAACTCACGTGCCGAAAGCGGATAATTGTCGCAGAGAAATACAAGGGTTTTATTTTTCATTTTGTCTTTTATAAAAATAATTATCTCTTATCATCTTATCGGAAAGCCTATACGCATCTTTTTCTGATATTACTCTATTTCGCATAGCAACACTATCCATGACATTTACGCCGAATCCTTTCCAATAATAATCGTCCACGCCAATACAATGCATAATAGTTGGGAATATATCCATCTGATAACATAATTCATCTACCATAACACGCCCCTGTATAGCAGGAGAATAAACTATAAACGGACAATAAGACTCATCTTGAGGTATTGGATAATTATATTTCTGAGCAAAAGGCGCAAATTCATCAAGCAGAGCTTTCTTAAATACCGTATGGTCTCCAGTAACAACAATTGTAGAGTTGGACAAAAGCGACTGAGACTCCAAACGATTAATGAAATCTCCAATACAACTATCTGTATAGTGAATGCAATTCAAATATCCTCGCATATTCTGTGGCATATCTTTCTTAAACGGAAGATTAATATTTGCAACATTCTCAAACGGCACATGTGTTGATATTGTTATTATTTGAGTACAGAAACGTCCGCTTTTTGTAATGATACTTTCATATGCCATATTGAAAATCTCGGCATCATTTACCTTACTATGTTTAGGAATAACATAGTCACTATAATTATAGCAAACATTCATTTCGTATTGGTTCCACACATTGTTGTTCGACGCATTCACATTTGTGGCATTTTGATAATAATGAGCAAAATTTGGATACTTATTTTTCCCAAATATCATACAGGCAGCACCAGTTTGTATTGGAAGCAAGCCAGAATTTACAATCATCTGTCCATCTCCAGAATTACCATACAACGCTTGTGACTTAATCTTTGAGCAATACAGTATGGAATCCGAATCGATAAGCCTCTTCATATTGGGTGCAACATAATCCCCTTTCTCATCTTTAAATTGTAGAGCCCAACTTTCTAAACTTTCCACTAAAACTATAATTAGATTGGTTTTGGCAGTATCCTTAGTGGCTTTTACTCTAAACAGACTATTTATAGTTTTTTGTTCATCCTCAGAAAACTCTACTCCAATGCTATACGAATCAAGATAATCTGTTCTATATTTTTGATAAATAAACATTATCGGGAAATAATGGATTATCGAACTGCTTTCGACATAATGGCTCATTGAAGCCGAACTACGACCTTCAGCTATTTTTTTTACCTGCACTATTCTACTATCGTTTGTAGGAAACACCTTTCCTGTGTAAAACAACAAATCTAATCCGTAAAAAAGGAATGCTAGGCATAAAGAAATAATAAACAAGTTGTATTTCTTTTCCTTGGACTTACTGATAAATACGCAAATAGAAAACAAAATTGTTATCAGCAAGAAAACCAATGTTTTCCAATTCAAATATGTTAGAATTGACTTGGTAAATCCAGACAAATTCCCTGCCATTGATAAGGCATCTACGTTAAGAAACAATCCGTATGAACGGAAATATACCAAATTAGCTATCATCCAAACATCTATCAATAATGACATTATGATAGTCCACCACTGCTTTTTGAATAAAAAGACAAAACTAGCTATTAGTACTGCAGATACTAATTTAGAAACGTAAAAAGCGAAAAAATCCACGGGGGACATCCACAAGGAACTTACGGCAACGTATCCATAACAAAAATAATGGAACAGTATGCATTTCAAGAATATTGTAAATGCAAACACGGTAAATATTTCCCATGAAGTTTCTTTAATATGCTGTATTGTTATTTTCATATCTGTCATTTAGGCCTATTATATAGTGAAAGCAATTTATCTACATATTCCTTTATATCGTACTGTTTGGCAAACTCCTGCGCAAAAGCCGACATATCACAATACTTCTGCTTGTCGTCCCAGATTTCAAGAATGCGCTCTGCAAACTGTTTGACATCTAGCTCATAAACCATATAGCCGTTTCTCCCCTGCACAATTAGGTCACGGTTACCACGACCATCAAGCGTGACAACGGGAAGACCAGCCGCCATAGCCTCCAACAACACTAACCCCAGAGGTTCGTAATATGCCGAGTGAACATACATATCAGATTTCCAAAGATATTCCTCAACATTGTCCACATTCCCAAGCTGGAAGACATTTTCGCTCAAATTTCTATCATTGATAAGTTTCGCTATGGAATCGTATTTTTCGCCATCGCCAAGCAAATTCAATTCAAAATCAACACCTTGTTTTTGTAGTTCCACTGCCAAATCTATCAAAAAACGTTGGTTTTTCTTGTCTTGATACGAGCCCACGTTTATCAGTTTCAGTTTTGTATGCTCGCCTCGTGGTTCACGCCTGTAAAACGATTCATAATCAATGGCATTTGGCAAAAGTTCAACAGGATATGATTGTGAATTACGAAAATAGGCTTCTGTGTCATGGGATATTGCCACAAACGTCGTTCCACCGTTTGCCTTGTATCGTGACAACAAATATCGTTTTTCGTAGTAATTGGTTAGCAATTCTTTGTTGAACAGTACTTTAATGCTGAAGTTGCGAAATTGCCGAATATTGTCATGGCAATGCGAAAACCACTTTGCTTTTGGATAGTAACACGAACGGGAAACTATCTCCGCTTCAAACAAATGGGTATGAATAACATCGGGGGCAAAATCCTCGATTGCTTTTTGCAAAGCTGCAACATTCAGAACATTTTTATGCGTTACTGACAATTGAACACTTGCGGGAATTATTTGTACATCAAGATTTTTCGTTAAGAATGGGAAATCGTTCTCGTCAACAAAACTTATTACACGAACAACCGTATCTTCCCTTTTTTGCAATTCCAAGCAAATATCAAGAGCCAATCGTTGCGCCCCGCCTTTTCTTAAATACGGTAAGATATGTAATACTCTCATTTCACCCTCCCCATCTTAACATTGTGATACTTTTCCTGAATTGAGACAGGAATATGCTCAAAAATCCACCCTTTTATCCGTGGCACGTATATTTCCTTGTATTTCTTAAACCAACTTTTCTTTTTTACTTGTGTTCCAAATACTTGTTCAATATACTCATTTGCCTTTTGGGATATTTCATAATAAACCCTACGCTGAAAATGATTTATATTATCCGTAAAATCTTCCTGACCGTGAATAAAATCATTAAAATCAAGCAATAATATTCTACTGTTACTCTTGGCATACCCTCGCAACAAGTCATTTAGTCCCTTATGAAAAATATGCCGATTTTCGTATGCTTTTTTACTATTGGCCAAATATGGTGTTTCGCTCCCCAACATCAGGCATATCTTCGTTTCCGAAGGTAATTTATCCAAAAGCGTTTTTAAATTATTTAAATAATCTGAAGCCTTTTGTCGTCCGCAATACTCCCAATTTTCCGAGAATTGCTGAAGCCACTCTTTCGTGTAGGTGTTGGAATAACAATATAACGTATCATTCAAAAAGCCCTCTACATTATCAGGATTAGTCAAGTCATTGCAATACTCTCCGAAAGCAAGCAAATACCCATCTCGCTTGCGCTTATATACAGCAAGATTTGCTTCGATTAATGTAGATAGGAAAACCAACCTCACATCTGAATTAAACAAATCGGTCTCAAACATTTGTGCATCGTTAAACATACACTCTTCAAGCAAATCCTTCTTTTCTATATCGGACAGAAACGGGAATCTCAAATAATTGACCGAATGATTCTGGTGTTCAATTGAATTATGTTTGAGACCAATATATGTGAATTCCGTAAGAATAGCCGACGAATCAAAATTCAGCACCATTGAACTTAAATCGCAAGGCCCCTTAAACAAAATCTTCCCCGACAATTTTGTTTTCTCGCCTTTGTCGGAAGACTCCATATCTTGATTTATCCACGCTGGAGCAGGCCCTTTTTTCAAATGAACAGAAACATCGCCCACCACTTGCAAAGCGGGGAAATTCAATGTTGAATACACATACTGTTCTACTCCCTGACCAATTGTGCGGCACGAGAACAAAAAGTGCAAACATTCATTATTTTTTATAGCATAAAAGCCTACAATACCATAATCTCCAAATTTATCTTCAACCTCGACATAGCCCGTATCACATGACGAATCCGAAACCAAAGCAAGTAACTCTTCACGCGAACATCTTCGTTTTGTATAATTCAATTGATTTGTACGACAAACTAATTCAAATATGCGGTCAATATGCTCCGCACAATTGTGTTTAATCTCAACCTTGGTATTTGTACTGAATAAGAATTGGATATTATCAGAATAGCAGGATTTTGCGTTCCTTTTTTCCTCCAAGACTTTATAATTTCTCAAACGAGAATGATTTAAGTCCGTAGGCTCAACTTCATTAACGTATTCTACCAATTCAGGGATAATCTCAGGAGTTGCAATTTGTATTTTAGGTTCATAATATTTTGCCTCGTTCAAGTTTGTAATATTATCATCTATAAACAAGACGTTTTGAGCCCGCAACCCCATGTCTTTGATTAAAGCACTAATCCGGCTTCCCTTTGGCGTCCAATCTATTGAATTGAAAACAAAATAATCTCGAATGTTCAGTTCCTCCAACTTCGATAACACTTTTCCCTCATCGTTTTTGGAACATATTGAGCAAATAATACCACAATCCAACAGACGTTTCAATAATTCAAAAATCTCATTTGATAGAAAAACCTCCCCCTCACTTAATGTCCCATGCCATAAAGTGTCATCCAAGTCCCAGATAATGAGTTTTATGTCTGAAAAATGTATCATCGTTTGTTAATTCTATAATAAGTATAACTACTGACCTAATCACAATATGATGTGAAAAATGCGCATAAACCTACGGTTTTAAACATCCGATGGGAACAACCAACACTCCGTCTTTTCGGCGATAGGCGAACTGACCCGCAGTAAGAATCATTAAAAACGAAGGTTTGTTCATCTTTTCATCGTCAACCTTATTGGCAAGTTTCAGCAGATGTGATGCAGCATCGTTCTCCTCATTCTGGCCAAGTTTCACCTCTACACCAGCCCATCTGCCATCGCGAAGCGAAATAATCATATCGCACTCAAGCTCATTTTTGTCGCGATAATGATAAACATCGCCATCCAAAGTCTGTGAATAGACACGCAGGTCACGAGCGCATAAATCCTCGAACAAAAAACCGAACGTTTTGAAATCGTGCAAAAGTCCGTTTGGATTGGCATTCAGCAAAGCAGCAGGTATACTCGGGTCAACAAAATGCCTCTTTGCCGATGTGCGGATAGCAGTTTTACTACGCAACTTCGGTAGCCACGCATCAATATCATCAACCACAAAAATACGGCGCAGTGCGTTCATATACGATGCGAAAGTTGTTGGCGAAAGTGTTGAATCATTTGCCACAACATCTTGCATAATAGTTTCGTTAGCCGCCATTGTACTCACGTTACGAGCCAATGATTTCAGCAATTTTCTGACTCTTTGAGGATTGCGTTCAATGCCGTCAACACGGTGAATATCAAGTTCGATAACCTCATCAACATAGTTGCGAGCCACGCGCAAGGCAGCTTTTTCGGATAAACCTACAGATGCGGGCCAGCCACCGCGGCAAAGTGCAAATGCAAGGTTTTCAATTGCCAAATCCGACTGTTCGGCGATGTTGGCATAACCCTCGAAAAGCTGATGCAAACTCACATTGCCTTTCGATTCGCCCGACTCCCACAAAGTCATCGGCCGCATACGAAGACGAGCAATGCGCCCCGTTCCCGTATGGCGACTGCTATCGTCACGAGGCACGGCAGAACCAGTCAATATAAATTGTCCTACGGCACGGCGCTGGTCGACGGCAAAGCGCACGGTATTCCATAGTATTGGGGCGTCTTGCCACTCATCAATAAGGTGCGGCACCTCGCCTTCGAGTAGCAATGACGGTTTTGTAGTCACCATCTGACGATACATTGCAGCCTTATCCTCGTCTTGCAAATAAATTACGCTATTGGCGGCGTTCAACCCAGTACTTGTTTTCCCGCACCATTTAGCACCCTCAATCAAGACGGCTCCTGAAGCTTCAAGTTGTTCTTTCAACTCCTTGTCGGCAATTCGTTGCCTATAATTTAAAACTAACATTTTTGCGCATTGTTGTTTCCGATGCAAAATTACTAATAATCTTTAAATTACAAAATCAATTGGAAGATTTGGACAATTATTATTGGAAGATTTGGACAATTATTATTGGAAGATTTGG
>JAFZOY010000037.1 GCA_017552705.1 Bacteroidales bacterium | reverse complement strand
TCTGGTTGCACGGGCTTGACATCGATCACCATCCCCGAAAGTGTTACCTCGATTGGAAACGGTGCATTTTCTGGTTGCACGAGCTTGACATCGATTACCATCCCCGAAAGTGTTACTTCGATTGGAAACGGTGCATTTTCTGGTTGCACGAGCTTGACATCGATTACCATCCCCGAAAGTGTTACTTCGATTGGAAACTTTGCTTTTTCTGGTTGCACGGGACTGACATCAATTACCCTCCCTGAGGGAATTACTTCGATTGGGAACTTTGCTTTTGATGGTTGCATTGGCATGACTTCAGTAACACTTCCTGTAAATCTTGATGTCTCTGATTGGAGGCTGATGATAATTAAAGATGGAATACGTTATCGCGTGTTAAATGGAAAAGAGATATCTGTTACTTCTTATATTGATAAATATACTGGAAATATTGTTATACCAGCTACTGTATCTGCAGGGAATACATTTTCTGTTATTTCGATTGACCTTTTTGCTTTTAATCAATGCCCAGAGTTAACATCTATAATTATCCCTGAGGGTGTCACTTCGATTGAAAACGGTGCTTTCTACGGTTGCACGGAGCTGGATTCAATTATATGTATGGCATCAAATCCGCCTATCGCTTCCTATTATAGCTTTTCAAACTACGATGCAAACTTGTATGTGCCAAGTGAAGCTATTGAGGCATACAAAGCAGATGAGTTTTGGTCTCAGTTCAAAAACACAAAACCTATTCCAACCAGTGAAGAAGTGGAATTGGCAAAAGACGAGGTTGTTGTGGAATATGAAGAAACCGAAGCTGTATTTTCAATGCCAATGAATGAGGATGCAAAAAACTACACGCTTACCATTTCGCAAAATGGAGTGGTATTCTGTACTCTTACGTTCAACGAGAACGGACAGTTGGCTAATATAGATTTTTCAACGAAAGCAGGTGCGGTGCAAGGCTTCCAATTTACGGTTACAGGGCTTTCTGCGGCTACGGATTACAAGTATTTCTTCAAAGCTCTCAATGAAAACAAAGAGGTACTTAAAGAATATGTGGGTTCATTCACAACCAAAAACGAAGACGGCACAGGCGGTAGCGCACAAGGTGGTTCTGCACAAGGTGAACAAGGAGATCAAGGTAGCCAAGGCGGTGAAGGTGGAGAACAAGGCGGTTCAACCGCAGTTTCCGAGATTTCCAACGCCACAGCGGTTACAATCGTAAACGGTCAAATTCTTGTACGCGGCGAAGCACCAGCATTCGTGGTAACCGTTTCAGGTCAAAAAATCGCAAATGCAAACCTTAAAGCAGGGGTGTATTTTGTGGTGGTGGATGGCAAAACGGTAGGCGTTTCGGTTCAGTAATTCTGTAGGGACGCACCACGTGCGTCCTGTTTGAAATTCTGGGACACATTCAATGTGTCCCTACAACAAATTTGTGATGTTTCAGTATGGACGCGGTGCGCCACGTCCATATAATCAAAATCAAACGTATAAAGGGCGGAAGAGATTCCGTCCTTTATTGTTTTGTAGAAATCAAAAAGAAATGTTACATTTGCAAAAATAAATTTGAAAAAGATATGGCAACCGCAATTAAAGCAATTCCAACGTTAAAGGGTAAAGAAGCCCAAGACTTTCTTCGTCGTGCAGAGGAAAACGAACGAAAGAGAAAAAATGTAATAAATAGTAACGAACACCCGTATTGCCAATTTGCCCTCAAAATATTGGGCAAAGCAGGAATGCGATAAACACTACAATACACAATGTCTTTTTTACTCGAACGTTGTGAGTTCAAGGAACTTACAACAGATGTTTTGTCCGAAAATCAATCATTTTCGTGCGGAAACGCTGACCTTGATGATTTTTTTCTTAATGATGCAACACGCTATGCTCAATTTCTAATGGGCAAATCATATTGTTTTTGTTTAAACGAAACGCCCACAAAAATTGTTTGCGCGTTGACTGTTTCCAACGATAGCATTAGAATCTACGACCTTCCCCGAAGTCGTCGCGATTATATGAGAAGTCTCACTCGACATGAGAAAATCCTTAAACGTTATCCAGGTGTGTTACTTGGGCGATTAGGTGTAAACAAAGATTTCTTCGGAATGGGCATAGGGAGTGAAGCGATAGATTTCTTAAAAGGATGGTTTTTGTCAAGAAGCAACAAAACAGGGTGCCGTTTTCTTATTGTTGATGCTGTAAACGATACTCGTGTAATTTCATTTTATCAGAAAAACGGTTTTATACCATTGTTTTCATCCGAAGAACAGGAATCATTATACACATATGGAAACAAAGGTGTTGAATTAAAAACTCGTTTAATGTATTTTGATTTGCTGGAATTATCCCTGAATGTCTGAATTCCGTAGTTTTTCCATCATCGGCACTTGTTCGGAATTCCCGAACAACTGATTTTTCATTCAACTCCCTAAACGCATAGTTAGTTCGCCATTGAAAAATTTTTCCTCGTTCGTCTATTTTTTCAAAAAAATTACAACCAAAATGGTGAACAAATAAAAAAAATCTCTATGTTTGCGTCAACAAAAAGAACAAAATGAAGGTATTGAATAACAATTTTTGGTGGTGGCAATCTTATGATATCATGTCGTAAGAAGTGAAAGTCTATACCAAAATGAAAATATAAAGAGGCTTGTCAATCTTACGACAAACCTCTTTTTTTTGTGCAATTATTTAACATATATACAATGAATTCATATCAAGTTGACAACAATGGGTACTACGGAGAGTTTGGCGGGGCGTACATTCCCGAAATTCTCTACAAAACGGTGGAAGATTTAAAGAAAGCGTATCTTCCTATCATTGAAAGCGAATCGTTCCAGAAGGAATACAGGGCGCTGCTGAAGAATTACGCTGGTCGTCCATCGTCGCTGTATTTTGCAAACCGTTTGAGCGAAAAATATGGCTGCAAGATTTATCTGAAACGCGAAGATTTGAATCATACGGGTGCCCACAAAATCAATAACGCCCTTGGTCAAATATTAATTGCCAAGGCGATGGGCAAAAAACGCATCATTGCCGAAACGGGCGCCGGACAACACGGCGTGGCAACCGCAACGGTCTGTGCGTTGATGAACATGCCATGCCGAATCTACATGGGCGCCACTGATGTGAAACGTCAGCACATGAACGTGGAACGTATGAAAATGCTCGGTGCAGAGGTTTTCCCTGTGGAAAGTGGTAACATGACGCTGAAAGATGCCACAAACGAGGCTATCCGCGACTGGTGCTGTCATCCTGCCGATACGTTCTACATTATCGGCTCAACGGTTGGCCCACACCCGTATCCCGATATGGTTGCTCGTTTGCAAAGCGTTATCAGTGAGGAAATTAAATATCAGTTGAAAGAACAGGAAGGTCGCGAAAATCCTGATTATCTGATTGCCTGCGTGGGTGGTGGCAGCAACGCTGCGGGTACCATTTACCATTATATTGACGACGAGGATGTGAAGATTGTGCTTGCCGAAGCAGGCGGAAAAGGCGTGAATTCTGGTTACACCGCCGCTACAATCCAATGCGGCACGCTCGGAATCATTCATGGCAGTCGCACGCTCGTAATGCAGACCGAAGACGGACAGATTGTGGAGCCATATTCAATTTCTGCCGGTCTCGACTACCCGGGAATCGGGCCGATACACGCAAATCTTGCACAACAACATAGAGCAACCGTTTTGGCGATAAACGACGACGAGGCTGTACACGCCGCCTACGAACTTACATTGCTCGAAGGAATTATCCCGGCTTTGGAGTCGGCTCACGCTCTTGGCGTTCTGCCAAAAATGAAATTCAAGCCAACCGATGTAGTCGTTCTTACCGTAAGTGGTCGAGGCGACAAGGATTTGGAAACATATCTTGCTCACAAAAACGAGGTAAAACAATAACAGTGAATCAATTATGAAAAAGTTTGTTTATAACGTATGCTCTAAAAAGATGTTTGGCGATATGTGCACTCCTGTGAGTGTGTACATGCGCATACGAAATCTTTATACGCAAAGCGCATTGATGGAATGCTCTGATTATCATAGTTCTGAAAACGGTAGTTCCTATATTGGCGTGCAACCGATTGCCCACGTGGCAATAGAACATGGTGTAGGAAAATGCGTCTTCCCTGACGGAAGTTCGTACCAACACCCGATTAACGCGCAATATCTTCCGTCGGACATTATCAATGACTTCTTGAGCGAAATCGAGGTGAACGACAATGACAATAATCTTGGTCTCTTCGGATACACGTCGTTCAACACAGTTCGCTACTTGGAAAACATCGCCGTAAAAGACGAAACGCAAGTGAAAAACGATGCTCCCGATATGATTTACATTCTTTATAAATATGTAATATCATTCAATCACTTCGATAACACAATGAGTATCAGTGAACTACAGACAAATGGAGAGTCGTCAGGCATTGAAAGTCTTGAAAAAGCGATACAAAAACCGTTTGTCACAAAATATGAATTTCGTAGCGTCGGCGAAACTACCAGTACGCTGACCGACGAGCAGCACAAGTCGAACATTCGCAAGGGCATTGAACACTGCAAACGTGGCGACGTGTTCCAAATCGTGTTGAGCCGTCGTTTCGTGCAATCTTACGAAGGCGACGATTTCAATGTGTACCGCGCTTTGCGGAGAATTAACCCGTCACCATATTTGTTTTACTTTGATTTTGGCGGATTTCGAATCTTTGGTTCGAGCCCCGAAACGCACTGCCGCGTGAAAAACGAGAACGGAAAATACATTGCCTACATCGACCCGATTGCCGGTACTACAAAGCGTACGGGCGATGAGGAGCAAGATGCCCGCAATGCCGAGTATCTTCGCAACGACCCGAAGGAAAACGCCGAGCACGTGATGTTGGTTGACTTGGCGCGCAACGATTTAAGCCGAAACTGCCACAATGTTCATGTGGATTTCTACAAGGAATTGCAATATTACAGCCACGTGATTCACTTGGTGAGCCGTGTGAGCGGTACGCTTGACGACGACAAAAATCCTGTCAAGGCCTTTATGGACACGTTCCCAGCAGGAACATTGAGCGGCGCTCCAAAAATCCGTGCCATGCAGTTGATTAGCAAATATGAACCTCACAATCGTGGAATGTACGGCGGTTGCGTCGGTTTTATCGGCTTCGACGGCTCGTTGAACCAGGCAATCACAATCAGAACGTTTGTTTCGCGTAACAACGAATTGTGGTTTCAAGCCGGTGGTGGAATCGTTGCAAAAAGTGACGAAGAATATGAATTACAGGAAGTTAATAATAAATTAGGTGCTTTGCGTCGTGCAATTCTCCTTGCCGAAGAAGTATAAAAACGAAAGGATATGAAAGTAGCATTGATTGACAATTACGATAGTTTCACCTACAATCTGTATCATTTGTTGAGACAGTTCGACATTGATATTACGGTGTTTAGAAACGATACATTTCAAATGAACGAATTGGAATCGTTCGATAAGATTTTACTCAGTCCCGGCCCTGGCATTCCCAAGGAATCGGGCTTGTTGATGGACGTGATTCAGACATACGCCGGCAAGAAACCTATTTTGGGAATTTGTTTGGGCGAACAAGCCATTGGTGAGTCATTCGGTGGCACGCTGACGAATTTGCCAGAAGTGTTCCACGGCATTCAAACGCCTGTTGATATTGTGTGCGACGATTATTTGTTCAACAATCTTGGCAAAGAAATTCCCGTTGGTCGCTACCATTCTTGGGTTGTTGATCGTGAATCGTTGCCTGCCGACTTGGAAATCACTGCGTTGAGCAAGGAGGGCTACATTATGGCTCTTCGCCACAAGACATACGATGTGCGTGGCATTCAATTTCACCCCGAATCGGTGCTTACACCCGACGGAGAAACAATAATGAAAAACTGGATTTTAAAATAATACGATATGGAAAATTGTTTGAGAAAAATTGTGGCTCAGGAAACGTTTACGAGAGCCGAAGCAAAAGAAATAATGCTCGAAATTATTGACCAGAAATATTCCGACATGCAAATTGCCG
This sequence comes from Bacteroidales bacterium, assembly GCA_017552705.1. Classification (GTDB taxonomy): domain Bacteria; phylum Bacteroidota; class Bacteroidia; order Bacteroidales; family UBA1715; genus UBA1715. The sequence goes on along the minus strand of JAFZOY010000037.1, from coordinate 4,228 downwards.
CAATATTGATGGGTATTCAAACGCGTGGCGTGACGATTGACGAAATTTTGGGGCTTCGCGATGGTTTGTTGGAAACAGGTGTTCACACAGATATGAAACCGTTCAAAGTGATTGACATTGTGGGAACTGGCGGTGACGGAAAAAATACGTTCAACATCTCTACTTGTTCGTGTTTCGTGGTTGCTGGCGCTGGCTACAAGGTCGCAAAACATGGAAACTACGCTGCTTCGTCGGTAAGTGGTGCGAGCAATGTGCTTGAAGCTCATGGAGTTAAATTTACTGCCGACAACGATGCGTTGAAACGGAGTTTGGAAGAATGCGGATTTGTTCATCAACACGCACAATTGTTCGCCAAAGGAATGAAATGGGTTGGTCCTGCCCGCAAGGCGTTGGGACAGTTGGGCACGCCGACATGCTTCAATTTGCTTGGCCCGTTGGTAAATCCTTGCAATCCTGATTATCAGTTGCTTGGAACGGCAAATTTAGACCAACAACGTTTGTATCATCAAGTGTATCAACGTATTGGAATTAAATACGGTATTGTGACAAGTATCGACGGCTACGATGAAATTTCGCTGACAGGAAGTTTCAAAGTGGTTTATAACGAGGAAGAACACGTATATCAACCATCGGAATTTGGAATGTCAATCATCGACCCAAAGGAAATTTACGGCGGAAGCACGTTGGAAGAAGCCAAGGAAATTTTCGACGCAGTGCTGGAAAATCGTGCAACAACGGCACAGAAAAACGTCGTTCTTATCAATGCCGCATTTGCAATCCACGTGATTGAACAAAACAAGACTTTCATTGAATGTCTTTCGCTTGCCAAAGAATCGTTGGAAAGTGGCCGCGCATTGCAATGTCTGAAAACATATATTGAATTAAATTCGTAGGCCTTATGGCTGACATTTTGGAAGAAATCGTTGCGAACAAGCGACTCGAAGTTGACGAGGCAAAACAGAAACTGCCGTTTTACGAACTTGCAAAACGAGTGGAGGAATATTTGGCTGAAAATCCGTTGAAACCCCGTTCTATGCACGATAGTTTATTGGCGAGTTCATCGGGAATCATTGCGGAATTTAAGCGTAAATCGCCTTCAAAAGGTTGGATTCACGCCGATGTACAGCCAATGGACGTTGTTCCGTTTTATGAGAAAAACGGAGCTTCAGCGGTTTCCATTCTTGTTGACGAAAAATATTTCGGCGGTTCGAGACAGTTCATTGAAACCGTGCGACCAGCGATTTCCATTCCAATTTTGTACAAAGAATTTATCGTTGACGAATATCAGTTGTACGAGGCGAAACTTGCCGGTGCCGACACGGTGTTACTCATTGCGGCTACGCTTTCGGCACCGTTGGTGAAGAAATTCACCGAAACGGCACACCAACTTGGTTTGGAAATTTTGTTTGAAATTCACTCCGTTTCCGAATTGAATCACGTTGTGCCCGAAATTGATATGCTTGGCGTGAACAACCGTCATTTGGGCACGTTCGTGACCGATGTGAAATGGTCGTTTGACATTGCCGACAAATTATCGAAAGATTTTTTGCTCGTGAGCGAAAGCGGCATAAGCAATCCAATGACCGTAAGAGAGTTACGTAATTGTGGATACAGAGGATTTCTCATCGGCGAATGCTTTATGAAAGAGCAGAACCCGGGCAAGGCATTACAAACGTTTATTCAAAACATAGAGCAATGTTGATAAAAGTCTGCGGAATGCGCGATACCGAAAATATGAAAGCAGTGGCAAATCTTGACGTGGATTTTATGGGAATGATTTTCTATCCACGTTCAAAGCGCTATGTTTCGGAAGTTCCGTCGTTTCGCCCGTCACGACAGAAACTGATTGGCGTGTTTGTGAACTCGCCAATCACCGACGTGGTGAAAACGGTTGAAACCTACGGTTGCGACGGCATTCAGTTGCACGGCGACGAAACGCCTGAATTTGTACGTTCGTTGAAAAGCACCTGCAATTGTCTGGTTATTAAAGCATTTCAAATTGCAAAAGCCGAAGATTTGCAGAAAACGTGTCAGTACGAAAACTTGTGCGACTATTTTTTGTTTGACACGGCAACGTCTTCGTACGGTGGAAGCGGCGAGTCGTTCGACTGGTCGGTACTTGCCGAATATCAAGGTAAAACGCCGTTTTTGTTAAGTGGCGGCATTGGAGCAGAAAGTGTGGAACGAATCAAACAATTTTCGCATCCGCAATGTGTCGGTATTGATATAAATTCTAAATTTGAGGTAAGTCCGGCGATGAAAGATGTTGAAAAATTGAGGAAATTCGTACATGACACAAGAGATGGGCTTGACTATATTGAAGCATGGTGCAATAAAACATAATTGAAGGATTTATGAAATATTTTAGATTAGAAAATTCCGTTAATACAAAAGAAACAGGGCGAAATGCTATACAGCTAACTTTCGCCGATAAAAAAACTATGGATTCATGTTGGAGTCTAGTTGATGAAGAGTTCCCAAATTTTAAGCCAGACTTGAGATTTGATTTAGAGAAGGGGTCCAAATTGACGGATCTCGTTAGTTCAGGCGTTGACGTGCCTGGATTCATGATAAATGAACGGGTAAAAAACATTTTTGAACAATGCAAGCTACCTGAACATCGGTATTATGAAGCATCTGTCAAAGATCATAAAGGAGTTGTTCACCCCTACTATTACCTCCATATTATGCCTAATGATTATTCTATGGTGGATTTTGACAAAACCATATTTAAAAAAACAGAAGAACCAATGAAAATATGGCCGGAATTAGCTTTTCAGAATGTGGAAGAAATAAAGAAAGCTCCAGAAATACAAATAAAAAATGTGGCAGAAATGAAAAAATATGAGGATGAGTTTTTCCCTAATTTATATGTTGTTTTGGATGTATTAAGAATACATGACCGCGAAAAATACGACATGCTTTATTTCCCGGATGTGGATGTAAACACAAAATACATCTCAGAAAAATTAGCGAACATGTTGAAATCCGAAAAGATTACAGGAATCGGATTATACCCATGTGATGACATAGAGAATCTTGAGTGAAATTTTTGTTAGACAGGAAACTATGAATCCAAAAAAGCCAGGAAAAAGAGAAATCAACAAAGCGTTGAGTGATTTAGAAAAAAAAGATACTTTATGCAGAAGAATCGTTTCCAAAAAATACGGATGGAAACAACATAGTTTCATCAATTGGAAAGTTGAAGGCGGATATTATTTTTATTTGGTACATCTCAATTGCTATAGTGAGGCAACTTTGTACGTCAAGCCCCTTTATATAGACGATTTGTGGTGGGATATTTTCGAAATATCCAGCAATAAAAAAGCACCCATGAGCTTAAGAGGAAATGGAACGTTTTCGTTAGATGGTGTGCAAATACTGAAGACCCCCGACCTTTTCGACATTAGAACGAACGGGCGTGAGTCTGAGTATGAATTAGAAAAGATACAGAAATATTCCGATGAAGATATCGAAAAGATTTGGGACAACGTTTTCCAACAATTTGATAATGAGGTTCAGCGGTTTCTCAAAGAAAATCCCGATCCTGATTCCTATTTTCCAGAAGAGGAAAAATGCTATGAATATTACACGCTTATAACGTATTTACATGCAGGAGACAGGCAAAAAGTTTTGGATAAGATTGTGGAGTTACGAGCAACTCCAGATCGAATGAAGACTCGTTTTGCATGGTCATATGATGACGGCAAAACAAGAGACGGACTTGACTTTATCGAAGCATGGTGTTTGCGAGAACTCGCAGAGCAAGGCGATGTGATGGCTCAGTACAAACTTGGGACGGCGTATGAAGAAGGTTCTTGTGTTCACATAGATAATGAAAAAGCCGTCTTTTGGTATCGCAAAGCGGCGGAACAAGGAAATTCATCAGCTCAATGCAGTCTTGGAAGGATGTTCGATTACGGGTGCGGCGTCCCCGAAGACAAACAAGAAGCCGCCATTTGGTATCGTAAAGCCGCTGAACAAGGCGACGGGAATGCCCAAAACGATCTTGGCATATTGTTACTTTACGGAGAAGGCGTTCCAGAAGACAAATCAGAAGCCATATTCTGGTTTCGAAAAGCATCCGAGCAAGGGCTTAAAGAAGCTCAATATAATCTTGGTGTACGATACCTTTTTGGAGATGGTATTTCCGAAGACAAGCTGCAGGCCTTTACCTTGTTTCAAAAGGCAGCGGCACAAGGGTTCGCATCGGCTCAATTCAGGCTCG
>JAFZOY010000036.1 GCA_017552705.1 Bacteroidales bacterium | reverse complement strand
GATGGCATTGTTAATGTGACCTTCACATTGCCAGCAGACATTGACGGGGATGTAAGTGTAACTATTGATGGCGAGGCCGTAGTCGGATTTGCAATTGACAATGGTACAGTCACAATTCCGGGCAGTTATGATTTGGGAGACCACACAGTCACTGTAAACATAACCGGAGACACCCATTACAATGACACAACCGGCTCAACTGCCTTCAATATAGGCAAAGGCAACTCCACAATTACCATAACAAATTACACATCCCCAATCAGCATTGGCGATGACACCACTGTTGCATTCAAAATCAATCGTGACGTTATGGACAATGCAGTGACCCTTTGGATCGACGATACAGAAATCCTTACATATGATTTCGAAACCAATGAGGACAGCTTCCTTATTACCAAGGACAAGTTCCCATCACAGGGCACCTACAACATTACCGTACAATACAGGGGAAACAGCAGATACAACGCATCCAACATTGCCTCCTGCATAATTGCAGTAGAGAAAAATAATGTAACCATGAACGTTGAAGGAAGCACTGTCTATTATGGTGATAATGCCACAATAAATGTCACAGGCCTTCCTGATGACGCCAACGGTAACGTATCCGTGCGTGTTGGTGACGGAATTTTCTTCGCCTATATTAAAAAAGGAACAGCTGTAATTGAAATTCCGGACCTGCTAGTTGATGAATATGAAGGGCTAACCGTCAAATACTCAGGTGACCGCAAATACAACAACGCTTCTGGAGATGCCACCATCATTGTCAAACCGGCATCTTCCAAAATCGTCATTGATCCTATTTGTAATGTGACCTATGGTGAGGATGTTGTAGTCACCTATTCGGTTGAAAACGAAACCAGCCTCAACATAACCGTGACCGCTGCCAACGGCAGCGCAATCACAGGAGGCATTGATGCAAGCGTTAAAGGAAAGGTTGTCATTTCAGCCCTGGATGCCGGTGAATATTCAATTGCCATCTCAAATGCTGAAAAAGGCAACTACTTAGGTTGTGATGCTGAAGCGACATTCAAGGTATTCAAAGCCAATTCCTGCGTAAGTGCAGCTGACATCAACGTTACATACGGCGAAGCTATTGTCATACCTCTGACAAGCCAGAACGCCACCAACGTTACCTATATGATATTGGACTGGGAAGGAATTTGTATTGCCAATGCCACTATCCCGGCAGGTGAAAACATCAAAGGCCTGGATTTGGCTAGAGGAAAATACACTGTCAACGTGACAACTCTCACAGACAAAAATCATATCCCTAAAACCAATACATCCGGATTAATTGTCAAACCTGCAGGAGCATCCATCAGCGCAAAGGACGTCAACGTCTCATACGGCGAGGCGATTGTCATTCCTGTCATAGTTGTGAATGCAACCGAGTTCTCCTATACCGTCATGAATGAAAAAGGCGAAATCGTTGACTCACACATCATTGACGCCGGAATGAACATCACTCTGGAAAACCTTCCTGCAGGAAACTATAACGTCAGCCTGATTTCAGGTGCAGATGAAAACCACACAAGCGTATCCAACAGTTCCAAACTGCATGTAAGACATGTGGTTGAGATTCTCCTTGATGCTGTAAGCGGCAGTGCGGGCGATTCAATCAACATCACTGCCAGGTTCATGTATGAGGACGGAACCTTGGTAAACGATGGTGTCGCAGGTCTGAGCGTAAGGTATGATGAAAGGGAAGTGCTTTCTGCTTCACTTTATTCCATTTTGCGTGCAGACCAAACCGTTGACGTTTCAGATGGCAAGGCCACCTTCAGCATCACTCTTGGAGAGCCGGGCACCTATCCGTATGTCGTTTCATATTCAGGTAGAGATGTGGATGATGTCGAATCAGAGTCAAAACTTACAATAGCAATGCTCAGCACTTCCGTGTCAGCCGATGACATATCCGGAAGGACAGGCGAGAAAAAAGACATTGCCGTAAACGTTCTTGATAAAAACGGCAGGCCAGTTTCAAACGGAACTGTTACACTGACCCTAAACGGACAGCCATATGATGCTGGTGTAGAAAACGGCAAGGCAACCGTAAGCGTCGTATTGCCTAACCCTGGAAGCTATGATGCCACAGTAAAATACAACGGCAACAGCTACTACAATTCCAGCGAATCCTCAATCAGCATCAATGTCGAAAAGAAAACCACCAAAGCCCCATACGTGAAAAACGTTGTCGCAAAGGCGGGTTCAAAAATAGACATTCCTGTTGAAATCGTTGATGGTGATGGCAATCCGGTCCAAAACGGAACAGCCACACTCACAATTGATGGTAGGACATATACCGCAGAGGTCATAAACGGCGTTGCAACATTCAAGGATGTTGTGATACCTTCAAAAGACACTGTGGCGGATGTTTATTATCTTGGAAACGAGTACTACAATGCCAGCTCCACAACATTTTCCATTAAGGTCCAAAATGATAACAAAACCGTTGAAAACGCAACCGAACACGTTTCATTCAAGGCTGATGACAGCAATGCAACCGGAAATCCTATTGCAATTCTGTTGCTTGCATTGTTTACATTGTTTGTCACATATCGCAAAAAATAAAACATTAAAAAGAGAATTTTAATATTCTCTTCCTTTCTTTTTTTTTGATTGTTTGAATATAACCCTATTTTTAGAATCCATTTAACCATTTTTTGGAAATTCATTTTACTATTTTTTGGAAATTCATTTAACCATTTTTTCAAAACCTTATAAAATCTACGAAACCAAATCAATTTTTCAAACTCAGAACAATTTTATCAAATCACTTCAATTTTAATAATTAAAGTTAATTGTGGATAATTTAATTAATGCACAGTTGTGAATTTGTGCATTTAGAAAATATTAAATATCATTTAAAATAAAGTAAAATCAAGTAAAAATTTTGGAGAAAAAATCATGAAAAATAATGAATATACTTTGATTTCACCCGAAAATCAAATCAAAAAATTCATTGAAGAGAATGAAAACACAAGGGAAATTTTAGAGGTTATCAGGCCACTGTTGAAAAAACATTTTCAAAATTCCAAATTTTCCCTGGAAATCTGCAACAGACTAACCTGGACAACGGAAACCAAACTGCTGGTCAATGTCAATGTTTCGGAAGAAATGTTTTTCAATGGAATGCTCGCACATTTCAATGAAATCTATGAGACCATCAACCCACTTATTGAAGACATCTTCTGTCCCATTGTTCTGTTTCCGGATTTGGGAAACGACAAATATGACAAATTCTCTTATGACTGCGCAATCAATCTG
>JAFZOY010000004.1 GCA_017552705.1 Bacteroidales bacterium | reverse complement strand
TTTTGCTATCAACTGCCACTCTTTCAACGAATTGAAGCCGTCGGCTACGTATTTTGTACATTGCAATCAACAAGTTAAGAAGGTTATCGTTCAATAACTAACCTTTTCCTTGGCAAATATCGTTCTGGCATTTTTTGTTTTTCCAATAAGTTGTTGCCGTTCGCAATTGTCCTGATTTCGGAGAAGGGTATCAAGATTTTTGCAAAAAAGTTTCAATAGACAAGGGGAAACATATCAAATACTACTCTCTGCAAATTTCTTCAGCAAGGTACTTGTCGCTCATGCAATGCATATCGGCAACACCGTTACTAATTAGTTCAAACGTTTTCGAAGAGTAAAAAATTTTCATGGCATCCTCCAACGAAATGTTTTTCATTTCCGCAATACACTCAATAATTCGTGCGTATTTCATTTGCAATATAATGGAATTTGCTTGCATTAATCTAATTTTCTTGAAGTTACGAATTTGAGCGAATTTTGGATTGCTTCATTCGTGCGAATGCAAATTTGCCAGTTCGGTTTCAAATACGCCAATTTTTGTAGTGCATCAGTCTTTGACATTCGTCCCGAAAAATACAAATCTATTGTGTCAAAAACCTTGTCGTTTGCGACACCGCCTTCTATTACGTCATAATCTTCGACCATCATTCCATCTCGGTTTGCGGCAACAAAATCAAGCCATTCTTCATCGTATGAAGCAAATTTTTTGTACTTGAATTTTGTGGTGTCAAGCGAAAAATCATATTCATTTATTATAGGTATCATTCCACGGACTTTGAATCTTGCACCATATTTTAACGCTTGTTCTTCCAATGGTGTGACATAAAATCCTTTGCCAAAATCAAGATACCTGCGAGAATGAGCCACGTCAGGTGTTTGTATTTCAATATTTGATGTATGATATACTTTCATTAGGCCACTCCGCGCTCTGTCATAAGTGAGATGATTTCTTCCACTAAATACTTTCTCCCGTAGGTATGCAGTTCATCGTAATACTGAATAATAAAATCATTCAGAATGTTTGAATCGACCAATTTCTGATATACCACAGGTTGTGGCAAATGGAGTTCTTTGGAGACATTTCCAATGCAAAAAGTCGCAAATTCAAGTTGATTCGTATTCATCTCTTATTGTATTACGTTGGTAAAAATAAAAAAAAAATCAAAGAATCGGTATATCAGCGATTCTTTTTATCTGTCTATCCATCATTCATTGGTTGTCTCTATACTCTACCAAATCACACTTTTTGCAACAACAGTACGATAAATCCCCATTTTTAGGGATTGTACATTTTTTCTGATTCCCATTCCTTTGCCAGCAACAAAGAAATTAATTTCACTCGTTTACGAAGATGAAAGGCATTGGTTATTTAGGTTATTGCATAATCCTTTTCTCGGGAATGCTCCAATCGTGCACAAAGGAAGGCATCGACATGGATGATGTGGTGGTGCCTAACGGTTTCGCTCTTTCGGCGGGAACAGCAACCATTTTTATGAATTCTTCCAAGGCATACGACAGCCCTGCCGACTGGGTTACCGGCTCGTATGAACGACGTTTTAATCGTGGCGATGCGTTGTACGACGATGCCCGAACAAGCAGCAACGGCTACGGTGGCGGTCTTGGTCCCGTGTATGCCGGCTATTCCTGCGGTAGTTGCCACCGCAACGCTGGCCGCACCAAACCGGGCGTGTGGACTCCCAACGGCGTCGATTCCGAAGGAAATTCCACCTACGGTTCTGGACAATATGGTTTTTCGGCTATGTTGATTTACATTACTCGCAAAAACGGCGTCTTTTTCCAAGACTATGGACGTGTGGTCCACGACCAGGCAATCTACGGCGTTCAACCCGAAGGGAAAGTCAAAGTTGACTGGCATTTCCAGTCTTTCTCCTTCCCCGACGGCGAACCTTACGAACTCTGTTATCCAGAATTTACCATAACCGAATGGTATAAAAAGTTTTGGGACGGCGTGAAAGGCGACTCCATCATTCTTCAGCCCGAAGATTTGTTCTGCACGGTGAGAATTCCGCTCCGCCACGTGGGAATGGGACAAATTATGGCAATCGACCCTGCTGAAATCGAGGCATTGGCGGCAAAAAGCAACTATCCCGAATACGGCATCAGCGGACGTTGCAACTACATTACCGAACGTGGACGGCGTTCCGTGGGTTTGTCGGGAAACAAGGCACACCACTTGGATTTGACCGTGGAACTGGGCTTTTCAAGCGATATGGGAGCCTCAAACAGCCGTTTTCCCGAAGAAATTTGCGAAGGTCAGTTACAAATGGCACAAGGAAGTGCTATGGGATTGTCCTACAATCAGTTGGACGTTTCAACCCAAGATATGGAAGATGTTGATTTGTATATGCAATCGCTTGGTGTGCCGGCACGTCGAAATGTTGACGATTCCGTGGTGAAACGTGGCGAACAGATGTTTTATCAGGCAAAATGTCATCTTTGTCACGTTACTACTCTCCACACGAAAGTGGGCGGTTCGGTGCTGCTGAACGGAACACGCTTGCCTTGGCTCGGAAATCAGACAATTCACCCGTATTCCGACTTCTTGCTCCACGATATGGGTTCGGAATTGATGGGCGTAGGGCTTAACGACAATTTTGTGAGCGGTCTCGCCCGTGGAAACGAATGGCGTACTACACCGTTGTGGGGCGTTGGTTTGCAAGAAAAAGTCAATGGTCATACCTACTTTTTGCATGACGGACGAGCACGAAATTTTGTTGAAGCTATAATGTGGCACGGCGGCGAAGGCGAAGCGTCGAAAAATCTTTTCAAAAATATGAACAAAAACGACAGAACGGCTTTGGTGGCGTTTCTTAACTCACTATAAATAATTAAAAATTAAGAATTAGGAATTAAAGATGATAAATTGTAACAAAATGAAAAAGAAACTTTGTTTTATTATGGCAATGCTTCCGTTGTTTGGCTTGGCACAGGAAAATCAGGAATCCGACGACGATTTTGAAAACGGTATTGTTTCCATGAGTGGAAAAACAGGTCTGAAAATCAGTAGCGGCAAAGGCGACTTTGTATTCAAACCGTTTATGCTGGTGCAGACGTGCGCAAAATTCAATTATTACGATGACGAAGGACTTGACAAGGCGTATAATCAGGACAATGTGGCAAACAGTGGTTTTGCCGTTCCTTACGCTGTGCTTGGCTTCACAGGGAAAGCGTTTGGAAAGGTTACGTTCAACTTGTCGATAAATGCGGCGGCAAGCGGAGGCGCGTTGCTTCAGCAGGCGTGGTTCGACGTGCAGACAAAGAACAACGTGGCTTTCCGTATCGGAAAGTTCAAAACACCGTTTACCCACGCATATCTCACCACGCTGGGCGAAACATTGTTGCCGGTACTTCCCACGTCGCTTACCTCGACGGTGATTTTGCCCTATTCTCTGAATGCCGTCACACCGAGTATGGGACTTGGCTTTGACCTTGGTGCCGAAGTTCATGGAATTCTTGCCAATATGTTCGGCTACGAATTGGGGATTTTCAACGGAACAGGAATCGGCACGAATGCGGCTGGGCGGACGTTCAGCGACGACTGGCATATTCCGTCGCTGTTGTATGCAGGCCGTTTGACGTTTTCGCCCAAAGGAGCCATGCCTATGATTCAAGGTTCTGCAAGCCGTCTTGACGAAAACAAATGGATGATTGGCGTTTCGTCGTCGCTGAACGTTGAGAGCGAGAACGAAAGCACCAACGATTTCCGTGCCGGTTTTGAATTCGCGTACTTGTACCATAAATTGTATCTGGCTGCCGAATGTTATGTGATGCACATAGGATTTACGGAACGGCAGAAAATCAGCGAGACATACAACTATCTTGGTGGCTATGCACAGGCAGGTTATTTCGTGACCGACAAATTGCAGGCGGCGTTGCGTTACGAACTTTACGAACGTAACGGGCTGGATACCAAGGGAATGCTGAATATGCCCGCTGTCGGATTCAATTATTTTATGCCGGGTTGCAACCTGAAATTGCAGGCTATGTACCAATACACCGGCCGTACGGGACACGAAACGCAGATTGACCGCGACAACGACGATTTGGGAATGACCGTGCACAGCGCCACGGTAATGTTACAATACACTTTTTGAAATTGCATAAAACGATATGGACACCGTAGAGACGCGCCATGGCACGTCTCTACACCAGAACCTAAGAAAATAAATGTTTGATTTATGAAAAAACTATTGATTATAATCATTTTAGCCCTTTCTGCCTGCGACGACGGCGATGTGATGGAAACCATCAACGTGGAAAGTTCGGGACGGACGGTAAAAATCGCGGCAAGCGTTTCGGGCATAGAAAATTGGCCGTCGGGCTACAATGTGGTGGTGGCTGGTTTTGGCGACAGCAAGTACGCCGACATTTCAAAGAACATTTTTACCGCCACAGCCGACACGCTTGTGCTGAACGGCATTGGCAATGACGTGAAAACCATTGAAATTTGTGCGATAAACCGTCTGCGTGAGCGTATTGCCACGTTTTACGAGAACGATATTTCAAACAACAATGAAGCAGAAATTATTCTTGACGCCAGTGCGGTGCAGGCCGATATGTTCAGCGGCATTCAAAAAACGTTGTTTAACCCGACGTGTGCGGCATGCCACGGAGGAGGAAAATCCGCTGCTGCAGGGCTTTATTTGACCGAAGGGAAAAGTTACGATGCATTGGTTAACGTGGCTTCGTCAAAAGCGACCGACGGCTCCGTGCGTGTTGTCCCCGGCAATGCGGCCAACAGTTTTCTGTACAAGGTTGTTACAGGCACCGACGGCGTCCTCTCATTCGACCATTCCAACATGATTACCGAAGAAAAATACGTAAAACTGATTGAAAACTGGATTACAAAAGGAATAGAATAAAACCACCTTCCATTGATACTATCTGTATGCCTATCGAGGAAAACTCATAGACATACAGATTTTTTATTTTACAATTTCATTCTTTCTGAAAATGTTCTCGTAGAAAGCAAATTTCCTATATTTGCAAAAGTATAAACGTAAAACAAAAACAAGAAACAGAAAGATTTGAAATAACATATTTGAGCTTTACGCTTCTGTTTAGGTTCTTGAATCTGGACAATTCATAAGCAAGAAACAGACTGCGGAAGTTCACGTCTTCGGGCGTGAACTATTTCGTGTTTATCTTGCAAGGCAGTCCAGAGCCGAAGAACCATAAACAAAGCGAAATTAGTTGACGCCTTTTTTATGGACAAAAACGAAGAACTACATATTGGTAAAGAAATTCAAAGAGTTGTAAAGGCACAAGGCAGAAAAACTGCGTGGCTTGCCGAACAAATTGGTTGTAACAGAAACAACATTTACAACATATACACACGTGATTGGATTGACACCAAAACACTGCTACACATATCAAATGCTTTAGAATATGACTTCTTTGCCATCTACTCAAAACAAATAAAATCAAAATCTGCAAAATAATCTTTTGCAAAAAACAAACGAATTTGTTGCAAATAGCAACGAAATACGATACATACATTCTGCACTCTTTCAAAAAGGATTCTCGTTCTTTGCGTTAACAAACAATATTTACAAACTTATAATTTTACGAGAATGAAAACATTTAAAATTTTAACATTATGCCTTGTGGCTTCATTAGGATTGTATTCTTGTGGCAGTGACAAATCAGAAGACCCACAGCCCCAACCGGAACCAATTCAAGAAACAGATATTCGAGATTCCTTCATTGGTCTTTATTCGGGAACCTTAGCGACTTCATATCTGATTACAGAGTCAAATACAGAAGACGAGGATGCAGCTGAAAAATATAAAATACGTGTTCGTAAAAATACTAAAGATAAAAATTCTGTAGATGTATATCATTTTGATGACGGTGAAGAATATTTGTTTTTTACTGCAAGACTAACAGGAACTATGAATGAGGATGGTGTTACTGCAGCAATGGGAGTTATTGACAGACAATACAATGAAGATTGGGGGTATTCGTTGTACGGACTATCTTTTGACAATGATTATCCGGATATGTCCATAATGTTTTTAGGCAATACGATTGGTTATGGCGTTGGGTTTATTGATAATATCCCCGTTGATGACTGGCGTTACAATATTAAATTCTTCTATAATGGTACAAAATATTAATTAAAATTTTAGAACAATGAAAACAATAAAATTATTGGCATTAGGTCTTGTAGCCGCCTTCGGTTTGTATTCTTGCGGAAAAGATAAAGATGATGTAAAAGAAAATGACGGCAAAGTATACTTGGTAAAAAGTATAAAATGTACAGGCGACGATAGTAAATATACTTTTACTTATGACAACAACAATAGATTAATAAAAGTGCTCAAAGAAGAAGATGATAATATTGAAAATGGAACATATTCTTATGACGGCAATAATATAACTGAAAAATGGACATATTCTGACGAAGACCAATTCAAACATCTAAGTCGAGTTATAACTATGGACGCATCAAATGAATTTATATCAAATCTTATCGAAACGCATACATATTATTATGATGACGGCTCGGAACCGCGAGAATATAATTATCCCGTCTCATTTTCTTTTAACTCTGGTTATTTTACAAAAGAAATTGAAGAAGCAGGAGAGGAAACATATACTTGGGCAAATGGAAATGTTACCGCTAATTATGAAACATCTTATTCCAATGTACAGAATAAAACAAATATGGATTTTGTTTTATTTTATGAAACAGTTTATTTAAGAGACAACCTCTGTTTTTATAGAATTTTCAGCCAATTCATAAAAAATGTTAGTAAAAACATACCTGCTTCTCAAAGTATTGATGACGGTGAATATGGCATTGTTAAATATGATTTTTCAACAACATTAGATGAGAAAGGGCGTCCTTCAAAAATTACCGTTGACGAAGAAGAATGTTTTATCTTTGAATATTATGATTAGTTAAAGATTATTACAACATGATGAAAACGGCAATCCGCAATGGATTGCCTTTTTTTTGATAATTTTTCAAAATGTTACCCAATATAGTAAGGAAGTTACCTATTTTCCACTTTCTTTTTTAGTTCCTCATTCAACTCTTCGTCTTTCCCAATCAATTGTCGCACTAATTTGAATACCATAGTACATGGATTATGCGTGGCAAACCGTTTATCCGTGTATTCTTTGCTTCCAGCTTCCGCATATTTTATGGCATCTTCCATCGAACCGTATGTGGTCATAATATGGAAGTTGTCATCAGCATTTTTCTTATAAACATATGGTTTCTTTGCTTTATATTTTTTTGAATTGTTGACTGCTCTTGAAATGGCAACTTTGTAATCTTCTCTCTTCATTCCTGTTGTCCTATTCACAAAATGATAAAGATACCATAATTCAAAAGCCTCGTTACTCCACGCACAACAGACATTGTTACTTTCAGCTTTTATAATAGCACTATTAAACTTATCGTTGGAGAATGAATCTTTGTCAAAAACTGCCCATACACGGTCGTATTCGCCTTTGTTTTTTAGTTCAATTGCTTTGTCAACCACATTTAGAGTGTTATCACCCAAGCCTTTCACGTCAATGTCGTAAACCACGGTACCTTGATTGTATGAGAGAAATGCATTGAAATAATTTGGCTCTGTTTTTGTTCCCTCGCATACAATAAGAATTTTACACACAATCTGGCGTTGTTTGCGTTTTTGTGCCTGTCTTGCATAATGGCGCTCAAGTGCGGGCTCCAACTTTATTCTATTTGCTGGCATATTTCAGGCTTTTTAATCGTTTACAATATATGGGATTGCACCATATCGTCCAGCAATATAGTTTTTCTCATAATTGGCATCGTTTCTCGGTTTTGTGCCATCAGGCAACACAATGTCTGTCAAACAATATAAGTCGGTTTGTTCCGCATTGTTTTTTTCGGTAAACCAAATTTGGTCGCGTCTCAACATTTTTGTTGACAACAAATGAGTGTCGTGAGTGGTGAAAATCAGTTGAGCATTTTTCGGATTTGTTTTAGGATTATTAAACAAACGAATGATTTCCTGTGAAATCAACGGGTGCATTTTTGCATCCAATTCATCAATAACCAAAACCATTCCATTCTCCAATGAATCAAAGATTGGTCCCGACATGTCAAAAAGTTTTCTTGTACCCGAAGATTCCTTGTCATCAAAGGGGAATTTTATCGTGCCACATTTTTTTCCGTTTTTGTCATACAACAGATGAACAGATTCAATTTCAATGTCTTTTTCTGCTACAATTTTTGTGAAAAATGATACAAGATCTTTCGGAGTGTCTTCTGGAAGTTTTAATTTTTTTTCATACGTTGATATTTCACCAAATCCTAATTGAAGTTTCTTGAACAAAGTCATTGCCTCGTTGCTCGCATCCTTTTTTTGATGGAAAAGTTTTTTTGAGAAACTACGATATTCTTGGTTATTTAGTCCCGATACAACGTTAAAATCGGATTCAAACCACGAAATAACTTTATTTGAAACCTCACCGCCCAGTTGTGCGCACAGCGATAGGAATAGACGGTTGTCGTTTACTTTCGACTCTAACCCGATGCCTTCCGGAAATTTTTTATCCTCGAAAGCGATACCTTCGCTATTGCGAATGAAAAGAGCTTGTTCTTTTGAACGTTTAGACGTTCGACGAAACAACCACTCGTCAACAATTGCACGTTGTGTATATGAGAACCCATAACGATAACAAAAATCATTCTTCAAAAATGTCATCTCAAACAAGGTAGGTTTGTTGTTTCCTTTCACGAGCAAAAATGGCTCGTAAAACAGGGAATCATTGGGATTGAGTTTTACCGACGAAAGCACACATGATTTCATGGTTTGTATGGCATTAATCAAATTTGACTTGCCACTGGAATTTGCTCCGTAAACCGCCAACGTTTTAAGAATGTTGTATGACAATAAACTTGTCACATTGTCTTTTGCATCTTCACTTAAGCCTTGAGCCAACATAGAAAAAGTCTTTCTCTCATAAAAAGAACGATAGTTTTCTACCGTAAAATCAAGCAACATAACTACTTACCTTAAATATTTACCTGTCTGTTTTTTATGCAAATATAAAAATAAAATCCAATGTCGTGTATTAAATTGAGAAAAAAACTCATATTTTGACATTAATAATTCAAAGGAATCTCACCGAAGGAAATAGTTACGATGCATTGGTTAACGTGGCATCTGCCAAGGCAACCGACGGCTCGCTGCGCGTGGTCCCTGGCGATGCGGCTAACAGTTTTATGTACAAAGTCGTTACCGGCACCGACGGCACCCTATCGTTCGACCACTCAAATATGATTCTTGACTACAAAAATCTTCAACTAATCGAAGATTGGATAAATAAAGGGATAGAATAGGTGTTAGAATACCCATTTTTAGGGATTTCCATAGTCAATGAGTGTTAATACTTTTGGCGGTGTTATAGGTTTGGTGGCAGTGAGTCAGCCAAACCGTAGTGAATTTCAAAACTGAAGGTAAAAACATGGATTATAACTCATACTCCTACCCCGAATTTGGCGCCGTTGCCGAGGTTTCAACATTCAACCCACAAAATGGAATTGCGGAGCACAACGTTATGTTGCACACAACAAAACACGGAATGTCGTTTCGTGAGCAACTGGAATCGCTCCACAACGCTTTGGCGGCAATGGAAGATTCGTTGTGGGAAAATCGTGCAAGAGCTGTGATGAAGCGGTATTTTTTGAGCGACGCGTCGAATCAGACGGCAATGGTCGAGGAAATGTTGTCGAACTTTTCGCCCTGCGCGGTTTCTATTGTGCAACAGCCACCACTCGACGGCACAAAAGTCGCCTTATGGATTTATTTGCAAGAAGGCATACCCGTTCCGCAACGCAACGGGAACGGCACATTTTCTTACAAACACAACGACATAACCCACTATTGGACGGCATATCGCCACACTTCGGGCGGAAATTCAGAGCAACAAACCCGCTATTTGTTGGAGGGCTACGAGGAAGACTTGAATTCACATAAATGCAATATTGCCGACAACTGCGTCCGCACGTGGTTTTTTGTCCGCGATGTCGATACGAACTATGCTGGCGTGGTGCGTGGACGACGCGATAATTTTGAGCAAGTCGGTCTAACGCAGGACACACACTACATTGCCAGTACAGGCATTCAGGGCTCGCACGCCGAAGGCACGGTGAAGGTTCTTCTTGATGCGTATGCAGTGAAAGGCATCAAAAAAGAGCAAATGACCTATCTCTATGCCCCGACGCACCTTAATCCCACGTACGAATACGGTGTAACCTTCGAACGTGGCGTGTGTATGGAATATGGCGACCGTCGGCAATTGTTTATCAGCGGCACGGCAAGCATAGACAACAAGGGCAACGTGGTTCATGTGGGCGATATACGCAATCAGACTCTGCGAATGTGGGAAAACGTCGGCAAACTCTTAGAAGAAAAAGAACACACCATGGACGACATAGCCCAAATGATTGTGTATCTTCGTGATGTGGCTGATTATTCCTTGGTTAAATCGATGTACGACGAACGATTTCCCGACACGCCCAAAGTCATTGTACTTGCCCCTGTGTGTCGCCCTGCATGGCTGATTGAGATGGAATGCATCAGCATAAAAGACTATCATAGTTCAAAGTATAAGAATTTTTGATGACAGGCGAGATGCTTGTAATAATGCATCAACCCAATTTTTGAAATATCATAAGAAACTGAGTTTAAAACAGAAGTTATGAACATTCTACGTGTTTGTAAATCTGTTGAAATCTTCTTTTTTGAAAAACTCAGTAATTGATACATCGGTAAAGAAAAAAAACTATTTTCGTTGCATAAAATTTTTGCAGATTATGGGTGGTTTTTTTGGTACTATTTCAAAAGAAAATTGCGTAACGGACTTGTTTTACGGAACAGACTACAATTCACATTTAGGGACAAAACGTGCTGGTATGGCGACATATAGCAAGGAAAATGGATTTCGTCGTACAATCCACAATATTGAGAATTCTTATTTCCGGACAAAGTTCGAGGACAATCTTTCTAAACTTGCTGGAGAGTCGGGTATAGGTGTGATTAGCGACACCGATGCACAACCGATAGCCATAAATTCCCATCTTGGTCGTTTTGCGCTTGTCACTGTTGCGCGACTCGATAATATGAAGGAATTGGAAGCTGAATTGCTGTCGAAAAATCTTCATTTTGCAGAATTGAGTTCCGGCGATACGAATCCTACCGAAGTAGTGGCAATGCTTATCTGTGAAAAAAGTAATTTCGTTGAGGGAATTGAAAACGTGTATGATAAGGTGAAAGGCTCATGCTCGTTGTTGGTTCTTACTGAAAATGAGGTGATTGTGGCGCGTGATAAGTTGGGACGAACACCTGTCACTATTGGTAAAAAAGATGGTGCGTTTGCGGTATCAAGCGAGCCGACAGCGTTCCATAATTTAGGCTACAGAATTGATAAATTTGTTGGACCTGGCGAAATTGTCCGTATGACTGCCGATGACTATGAGGTGCTCCGTAAACCAAACGATAAAATGCAGGTTTGTTCGTTTATGTGGGTATATTACGGTTTCCCGTCTTCCGATTACGAAGGTATCAATGTTGACAAAGTTCGTTGCTCGCTTGGACAGGCAGCTGCCCACAACGACCCGACACAGGCGGATTTTGTTTGCGGAATCCCTGATTCTGGTATTGGACATGCGATTGGCTATGCTATAGAAAAAGGCATTCCGTATAAACGTGGTATTGTGAAATATACACCTACATGGCCTCGTAGTTTTACGCCGGCAAATCAAGAAACGCGAAACTTGGTGGCAAAAATGAAATTGATACCAAACCGTCAAATGCTTGAAGGACAGAAGGTTGTATTTTGCGATGATTCAATTGTACGTGGTACCCAATTACGGGGAAATGTTGCCGAAATGTATGATTGTGGTGCAAAGGAAATCCACATGCGTATTGCGTGTCCGCCGTTGGTGTTCTCATGTCGGTTCTTGAATTTCTCTGCATCAAAACGCGATACGGAATTGATAACCCGTTCGTTGATAGAACAGTACGAAGGTCTGCACGATAAGAATTTGGCTGAATACGTTGACGACAAATCAGAGAAACATAAGAAAATGGTAAATGAGATTCGCGATAGATTCGGTCTCACGTCGCTGAAATTCAACACAATACAAGAACTTGTCGATGCCATTGGATTGCCGAAAGAAAAATTGTGCACGCATTGCTTCGATGGTTCGAGTTGGTTCTAAATAAAAAAAGAGGCGAAAATTCGCCTCTTTTTTTATTTATGGTTTAGTGTGTTTTTTATTTGTCACACACAGATTCGTATAATTTGATTTGGTTTGAAAGAATTTTTGTAAATCCTTTTACATCCTCGCCAGAGAAGGCTGTGTTTATTTCTCCGTATTGTGCGAACTTAGCCTGCATCAAGTCATATTTTGATTCAATGCCGATAACTGTAAAGTTGTATGGTCTCAATTCGATGAAAACTTTTCCGCAAACGTGTAGTTGGGAATCTTCCAAGAATTTCTCAATGTTTCGCATTACCGGTTCTTGATATTGGGCTTCGTGGAGCAACATTCCATAGAAATTAGCCAATTGCTCTTTCCAATATAATTGCCATTTTGTCAAATTATGTTTTTCCAACATGTGGTGTGCTTTGATGATTACCATTGGCGCCGCAGCTTCGAATGCCACACGTCCTTTGATACCAATGATAGTGTCGCCGATGTGCATGCCACGTCCAATTGCATATTTAGAAGCGATTTCGTTCAGCTTTTTAATAATGTCAACAGGATTTTGGTAGAGAACACCATCCATGGCAACTAATTCACCCTTGTCGAAAACCAATTCCACTTTGCGTGGTTCAGTAGTTTCTAATTGAGAAGGATATGCAGATTCAGGAATAGTTTCACCTGAGCGAAGAGTTTCTTTTCCGCCGATACTTGTTCCCCAAATACCTTTGTTGATGGAGTATTCCGCTTTTTTCCAGTCGGAAACAATACCTTCTTTTTTCAAATATTCAATCTCATATTCGCGAGTAAGTTTTTCGTCTCGAACAGGTGTAAGAATCTCAATTTCAGGACAAATCACGTTGAATGCAAGGTCGAAACGAACTTGGTCGTTGCCTGCGCCGGTGCTGCCGTGGATAATATAGTCAGCCTTGACATCGCGTGCGTACTGAGCCAATGCAATAGCTTGGAATATACGTTCGGAGCTTACAGAAAGCGGATACGTGTTGTTTTTCAAAATGTTTCCGAAAATCATGTAGCGGATACATTTTTTGTAGTAATCCTGCGAAATGTCGATGCAAACGTGTTTGCTCACTCCAAGATTTTTTGCTTTCGCTTCAACCTCGTCTAATTCAGCCGGCGAAAATCCGCCAGTGTTGATGATTACCGAATGAACGTTAAATCCTTTTTCCTTGCTGTAATATTTTGCACAATACGATGTGTCCAAACCACCGCTGAATGCAAGTACTGCTGTTTTTGCCATTGTTATTTATTTTTATGTAAATCTTTCTGTTTTTCTTCTTGAGGATCGAAAACCATGCCCGTGCAGAGGCAGTTTTTTCTTCCTGTTCGTTGTAAAATATCGTAGTTCGCACACGATTCGCACCCTTTCCAAAATGCATCGTCATCGGTTAAACGGCTGTAACTCACGGGAATATATCCAAGTTTTGTGTTGATTTTCATGACAGCTTCGCTGGTCGTTAAACCGAAAATCTTTGCGTCGGGAAACAAATCTCTCGACAGATTGAATGCTTCTTGTTTGATGCGGCTCGCCAAACCTTGTCCACGATATTTTGGATTGACAATTAATCCAGAATTTGCCACAAACTGACCATGTTGCCATGTTTCCACATAACAAAAACCTGCGATTTCATCGTTGTCGGCGAACGCTATCACACCTTTGCCTTCTTTCATTTTTGAAATAATGTAGTTGGGTGTACGTTGTGCCAAGCCAGAATCCTTGTTTTTCGTGGCTTGATAAATCAAGTCCGAAATAGCCTGCGCATACTTCTCGTGTTCACTGCTTGCACGAACTACTTTGATTTCACTCATAGTCAAAATTTTGTTTAGCAAAAATCTAAAAAAAAAAGGAATATTTGAAATGTAGCGCAATAAAAATTTCAGAAAGAAAGAAACCTCTTTCGTAATACATATATATAATGTGAGTTATGGTATTTTTGTTTTGGCGACAAACGGTTAATTCAGTGAGTTTTTTAATTCAGGATATATGTCGATGAATCGTTCGTATTGCCAACAGATTGTCATAATGATTTGAAAGTCAGATGTGTTTACAAGAAAGTCGTCGCTAAAGTTGCAGAAAGCAATGAATTTATCGAAATATGCGTCGGGAATGTGCGTCATTTCAACAACCATCGCTTTGTTGAATTTTTTATTCATAATCAGAATGTTTTCTTTGTGAGAAAGCAATTCGGCTGCTTTTATCGCATTTCTTGCGTGGCGGTTTGTCGTGTTGTATATGTCAGTGATAGCTCCTGTTAGGGCGTAGCTTAATTGTCCAGGCTGATGATTGTTGACAGGCAAAAATGGTTCATTGCTCAAATTGAGTTGAAGTGAATCATTCGTAGGCTTCATATTAAGAACCCGCAACGTCAATTCTTCATAAGAAAATGGAAAATATTTTGTGACAGTTCCAATGTCGTATATCTGTGGCGTAAGATGAAATGTCAGGTGATTTTCGTTTGTAACGACATGTTTTGCCCAAAAGTACCCAATTGACGAGAAAACAAGTGTGTCGCCAATGTGCGTGAAAATCTCAAAATGTCCATTTTTGTCAGACTCCGTTATAAGGTTTCTTGTCGTGTTTTCAACATACACTTTGGCTATGCTTTCCTTTGATTCTGAGTCGATTATCGAACCAGAAAAGACTTGCTGGGCAATACAAGGTATTGTAGCAAACAAACAACATATACTAATAGAAAGCCAACGCATTTTTATAAATCAAACAAAAATACGTGAAAACTTGCAATTTGTTGTGTGGAAAATGTATGAAATGGGAACAACATATAAATACTTTTTGCTATTTTTGCTAAAATACAAACAGATATTATAATAAAATGGGACGGACAAAGATTTGTGTGATTGGTTTGGGCTATGTGGGTTTACCGCTTGCCCGTTTGTTTTCTACAAAATATGAAACTGTAGGCTTCGATATGAATCCAAAACGTGTCGAAGCGTTGATGCAAGGCCACGATGCAACATTGGAGGTAAGCGATGAATTATTGCAGTCTGCAATAAAAAATGGTTTCAAATGTACCGCCAATATTGACGATATTCGAGATTGTAATTTCTATGTCGTTGCTGTTCCAACGCCAGTTGACGAAAATAATAATCCCGATTTGACACCGTTGTATGGCGCAAGCACAACAGTGGGAAAAGTTATTTCCAAAGGTGATATCGTAGTGTATGAATCAACGGTTTATCCAGGTGTTACAGAAGATGAATGTATTCCTGTGGTTGAAAAAGTTTCTGGACTGAAATTTAATGTTGATTTTTATGCTGGCTATTCCCCAGAACGTATCAATCCGGGTGATAAACTTCATACTGTTGAGAAAATAAAGAAGGTGACTTCGGGTTCTACGCCAGAAATCGGTAAAAAAGTCAATGAAATTTATAGTTCTGTAATTCAGGCAGGTACGCATCTCGCTCCATCGATGAAGGTTGCTGAGGCTGCAAAGGTAATCGAGAATTCGCAGCGTGATATTAATATTGCATTCGTGAACGAACTTTCGAAGATATTCACAGCTTTGGGCATCGATACGAATGATGTGCTTGAAGCAGCATCTACTAAGTGGAATTTTTTGCCGTTCAAACCAGGATTGGTCGGCGGTCACTGTATAGGTGTCGATCCATATTATTTGGCACAATGTGCGCAACGTCATGGCTATAATCCAGAAATTATTCTTGCTGGTCGCCGTATGAATGACGGTATGGGTGAATATGTTGCAAATCAAGTGATTAAATTGATGTTGAAGAAGGGGATTCAAGTCCTTCATAGTAATATTTTGATACTTGGATTCACATTCAAGGAAAATTGTCCTGATGTGCGGAATACCAAGGTTATAGATATTTATAAGGCTTTGAAGGAATACAATTTGAATATTACAATATATGATCCGTGGGCAAATGCGGCAGTAGCAAAACACGAATATGGTGTCGATATAGTAAACACGTTGCCTTCGTTGAAATTTGATGCGGCTATAGCAGCGGTTGCCCATCGTGAATTCGAAAGCATTGATGTCCAATCGCTTTTGAATCCTCAACACGTAATCTTTGACGTAAAAGGTACTTTGGATAGAACAATAATAGACGGCAGATTATAATGAAAGTCACAATCATAGCTGGTGCACGTCCTAACTTCATGAAAATCGCTCCTGTGATTCATGCCATTCAACGTGCGCAAACGAATGGGAAACAAATTTCATATCGGCTTGTGCATACTGGACAGCATTATGATAAGAATATGAGTGGAACGTTTTTCGAGGAATTGAATATTCCGCAACCTGATGTGAATCTTGGTGTTGGCGGTGGAACCCAGGCTGAGCAGACTGCCGGTATTATGATTGCCTTTGAAAAAGATTTGATGGCTCATCCTACTGATTTGGTGATAGTTGTGGGGGATGTTACATCAACAATGGCGTGCTCAATCGTTGCCAAAAAACTTAATACGAAAGTTGCCCATATTGAGGCAGGTATTCGTAGCTGGGATTTAACAATGCCGGAGGAAATCAACCGTATGGTGACGGATTCGCTTGCCGATATGTTTTTCACAACTTCAGAGGTCGCAAATACGAATCTGCGTAATCTTGGTGCCAAGCAAAATCATATTTATTTTGTTGGTAATGTGATGATTGACACCTTGTTGGCGAATAAATCACGATTCGTTTGTCCAGAAATATATGGTAAACTGCAATTGCAGGAGAAAAAGTATATTATGCTGACAATGCATAGACCAGCCAATGTTGACGAAGCTAGCAAACTGCAAAAAACGATGACGGAAATCGTGAATAATGTGCATGATTTTCCGATTATATTCCCGATTCATCCACGTACGGCGAAGATATTCAAAGATTTAGGTATAGAATCACCGAATCTCCATATTGTTGAGCCAATGGGATATTTGGAATTTAATTATATGGTACAACATTCATTGGCAGTGATTACAGATTCGGGCGGAATAACCGAAGAAACGACTGTGATGGGTGTTCCATGCATAACATTGCGCGACAATACCGAACGTCCTGAAACTTGTACGGTGGGTACGAATGAATTGATAGGCACGAATCCTGCTGCAATAAAACCAACATTAGATTTGTTGTTTTCTGGTCAGTGGAAAAAAGGCGGTATTCCAGAACTTTGGGATGGACATGCGGCAGAAAGAATCGTTGATATATTAACAAAATAACGAAACGTGAAACAGATCGAACAAGTAACATTACGAAATGGGGTAAAAATTTATCCGTTTTCTTCGAATGAAGAATTGATTGATTTTGTTTCAAACGAAAAAAAAATTCTTGTCGCCGTAAATGCGGAAAAAATTCTACATGCAACCGAACAAACTAAATCTATCATAAATAATAATATTGGTTATAGTGATGGAATAGGTGCAGTAATGGCATTGCAAAAGCATGGATTCCCAGATGCAAAGAAACTTCCAGGGTGTGAGTTGTGGTTGAAAATTGTGGAAGCATTGTCGAAAGAAGGGAAAACATTTTATCTCGTTGGTGGCAAACAAGAGGTTATAGAAAATACCATACAACAACTGAGAAAAGAATTTTCTGGTATTCAGATTGTTGGATATAGAAATGGATATATTCAAAGTGAGGAAGAAAAGAATCATTTGATAGGAGATGTTGTTGCAAAGAAACCTGATGTGGTTTTTGTTGCTATGGGGTCTCCAAAACAAGAATTGTTGATGGAGGAAATGTTGCGTCAACATAAGGCAATATATCAAGGTTTGGGAGGCAGTTTTGATGTGTATACTGGAAGTGTAAAACGTGCGCCTCAGTGGTGGGTTTCTCACAATTTAGAATTTGCATATCGTTTGTTGAAACAACCTACACGAATCAAACGACAGATTCATTTGGTGAAATTTTTACTCATGGTAAAATTGGGGAAAATCTAAACAGGTAATAAATTGTATGTCATATAAAAATCTCATATTCCCAAGTGAAACTCTATTTTTAGTAACAGGAGGTGCTGGTTTTATAGGCTCAAATTTGTGCGAGGCTATATTGAACCTTGGATATAAAGTCCGTTGTTTGGATGATTTATCCACGGGAAAGCAAGAGAATGTTGATTTGTTTATTGACCATCCAAATTACTCTTTCATAAAAGGAGATGTGAAAGATTTGGATACTTGTATGAAAGCATGCGAAGGTGTTGATTATGTTCTTCACCAAGCTGCATGGGGTTCTGTGCCACGTTCATTGGAACAACCGTTGTTTTATTCCCTCAACAATATTCAGGGAACGCTCAATATGCTTGAGGCTGCACGACAAAACAGGGTTAAAAAGTTTGTGTATGCCTCGTCTTCTTCGGTGTATGGTGATGAAGAACATTTGCCTAAAACTGAAGGCGTGGAAGGTAACTTGTTGAGTCCGTATGCCTTAACCAAACGGTGTGAAGAAGAATGGGCAAAACAATATACCAAGCATTATGGTTTGGAAACTATTGGTTTACGATATTTTAACGTTTTTGGTCGTCGCCAAGATCCGAATGGCGCGTATGCGGCGGTTATTCCAAAATTTATTAAGCAGTTGCTGAACAATGAACGTCCGACTATCAATGGTGATGGTAAACAAAGTCGAGATTTCACCTATATAGAAAATGTAGTCGAAGCAAATTTAAAAGCTTGTACAGCTCCGAGTAATTTATCTGGAGAGGCTTTTAATATCGCCTATGGCGGTCGAGAATATCTTATTGATATGTATTATGTGTTGACCAAAGCTTTAGGTAAAACTATCGAACCGATATTTGGTCCGGAACGGAAAGGGGACATAAAACATTCCAATGCGGATATTTCTAAGGCTAAAAAATATTTAGGTTACGAACCTGAATGGAGTTTTGAGAAAGGAATACACGAAGCGATTGAGTGGTATAAAGCGAATATGTAGGCACTCATAACTTTTTTCTTACTAGGAAAAAATAAGCTCATTTTATTTTTATCTTCTTCATTTCTTGATTCAATAAAGGAAATGATATATATTTGTATATAAAGGTTGTCTTTGTTAAAAGGTAAACCGAGGATTGTCTATATGTCGCTGATAATCAGTACAAAACAGACAATTTCTGTTTGTGATGAATTACGATGCGCTACACAAAAGAAGTGTGGTGTCCCAAAGAGTTTGTCTTCATTGAATCATAATGCTTAATCCTGACGCTACATATTGGTTTCCTTTGCGTATCCGTCATTCCAGCACGCCTCGCCTTATGACGATGAAGAGCATGCTCGACAGTGAGGAGTGTGTGGCTGAGACGTATGTGCCGATGGAGTACAGGACGGAGAATTACCATACGGAGCTTATGCCGGTCATCAACAATCTCATATTTGTCCGTACCACCTACAACAGTCTGAAGGAGATTCGGCAGAACCAAACCAAGTACGAGCCGTTGCGTTACATAATGCATTATGTGTCGGACGGGAAGAACAGGATTTTGGAGGTGATGTACGTTCCCGATGCCATGATGCAGACGTTCATACGTGTTACGAAAGACAAGCAGGATAATGTGATATTCCTTGATAATCTTGAATTTGCATGCAAGCCAGGAACGAAAGTATGTATTACCGATGGGGTTTATACAGGCGTTGTTGGTGTGGTGAAGCATATAAAGAAAAATCTCTGTGTTGTGGTTGCCATCGAGGGCGTTGCCGCTGCAGCCATAATGTACGTGCCGAGGAAACATTTGCGGTATGTGACGGAAGAAGAGGAATGAAAATCCTCACGATGCTCCAACGGGAACATTCGATGATTTTTCGATAGAATGAACGGGCGAGGAGTTAAAATTTTTGTATAAGAGTTGCTTTGATAAGATATGAAAAAATAATTATGGGTGTATATGAGGAAAATATAGTGCCAGTCAAAATTTCAAGGTTGGCTGAATATGTATCAAAAAGAAAGCATATTACTTTGGACGATGCTCTTGTGTACATATACTCGAATTCTATGTACAAAGCTTTGTATGACGATGGTGCCAAATGGTGGTACTTAAGCACAGAAGCCCTTTACGACGAGTTTGAACGTGTTGAAAAACAACAATCCAAAACTATTTCAAGACCAGCTTTTGAATTTTTTGTATATGTATTGGAAAAGTATGCCATTTACAAGGGTATAGATGGTTTACAGGTGTATGCATTGTTTAAGGAGTATGGCGTTGATAGTTTTCTTGTGGATCATTATGATTTATTGCATACCCAGGGAACAGGTTATGTTTTAGATGAAATAGAACGTTTTATTCAGAAGAGAAGAAAAAAATGAAATTATATCATGGTTCTATCGTAGAGGTTCGAAATCCCTCGCTTCGTTATGGACGGAAAAGGACCGATTTCGGGAAGGGGTTCTATACGACAACCCTTGTGGGACAGGCGGAACATTGGGCTAATATCAAAAAAGACCGTGCAAAGTCGGAAAGAGCGATCGTTTCTGTTTACGAGATAGACGATGCTATTTTTACTAACCCTGATTTGCAGATTCGTGAATTTCATGGAGTGGACGAATCATGGCTCAATTTTGTGGTGAATTGTAGAAAAGAAAGTTCTGTCAAGCATGATTTTGACATTGTGTTTGGACCAGTTGCTAATGATAACGTTTTTACTACGGTAAACCTTTATGAAAGTGGAATTCTTGATGCTCCAGCAGTTATTGCGCAGCTCCGTGCCTACAAAACGTATGATCAATTATCGTTTCACACTCAGAGAGTCATATCTACACTCCGTTTTGTGGAAAGTTTTGAAGTGAAATAGAATGAGATAATAGGGAGATTCAATCAAAATTGTCAAAAACCGAAATCATTAGAAATAATATTCAGAAATTGTTTTGAAATTATTCAAAAAATAGGCGATACTTTATTTTAATAAGACGGGCTGCCAACGGAGAATGCTTCCTTCCGAATTAGACTATAGCATGAAGGTCCAGATACAGCTGGGACAGATGATATGTAATCCGTCGGTGGTGATGGGAACTATTTAATGGTTCACTGTTCATGGTAAGGGTTAAAGGTTATGCAATCACCGATAGACGCATATGAATGCATTTGATTGTATAGTTGCTAAGAAACCTCGTGAAAATGCTGGGGCAATGGCAGGGAATAGATTTGCCTATCAGCTTGACTGGGGATTGAAACGCCTCCTTGAATTAGAGGGGGAGGGCAAACCATATACTGTCATATTCGATTATCAAGATGATATTCTAGTATTAGATTCTGACGAAGATCCGCAATATATAGACTTCTATCAAGTAAAGACTAATACGGCAGCTTCTGGGTGGAGAAAGAACGACCTGTACACAGTAGCTAGGAAGAAAAAGAAGGAGACAACAACAGAACCGACTTTATTTGACGAAGTAGATGAGGACGAAGTAGAAGAGGATGAAAAATACTCCAAACTGGCAAAGTTGCTGATTCATTCTTTGGATTTCCCAACGGTCGCTAGGGATTTCTTCTTTGTTACCAACGCAAACTTTGGCACGACACTTATCAAGGGTGGTCGACAAAGCAAAGCTAAGGAACTGAACTTTTCAGACCTGATAGAGAAGGCTAAAGATGAAATACAAAAAAGGGTAAAAGAGGAATTACCATATCTTGATGAAAGTGTGTTTGAACACCTGCATTTTATCAAGAACCAGATGGGCATTGATGACCACGAAGCTACCGTCATAGGATTGCTTACACAATACCTCAACGAACATTATCCGAAAGCAAAAGTCTCGGCAAAACCTGTATATGATACGCTGATAGGAGAAATCAAAAAAAGAAATAACTACGAGTGGGAGCCTAACTCTGTTGAAGACTTGCTAAAGAACAAGTCTTTCACAAGAACACAATTCCGCCAGTTCCTGAAAGGTCTGGAAACCTACGAGAATATTGAGGGTAAGAAGTCGGCAATTCAGGAAATGCTTGTCCGCTATTTGCCTGAAAATGCTGCGGCGAAACGTAGAAGCATTCTACGGCAGGTAGACCATATCAAGGAGAACTTTCTGGTTTATGACAATCACGAATTCCTGAGGCTTTATAAAACAATAGACTTGTTGATTGACGAGACAGCAGGCGAGTATAATGAGTTGCAATGGTCGCAGGTTGTTTTGGAAAGGCTTAAGAATGACTATAGTTTTACATCGATTCATAACGACGATTATCTTACATGCTTGATACTTTATGAAATGTGCTAATAAGAACACAGGCAATCTAAAGGTGTTAATCAGAAGCTTACGTACCAAGAAGTATGAAAAATATACGATTCAAGGAGATTCTCTTTCTGTCGTACAAAGAGAAAAAGGCAAAAAGGATAAGTCTGGACAGTGACGTTGTTGTTATAAAAGGCGGCAACGGAACGGGAAAGTCATGCCTTCTGAAATCTTTGTACGGTGTTTTCGGTGCCTTGATTGACAAGTATCCGAAAGGCTGGAATCCATACTTTATTGTTGCGCTTCTGAAATTCCAGATAGATGGTGTGACCCACAGTGCTATGAGAATAGGTAAGGATTTTTATTTGCTTAATCCAGACAATACTTATTTTTCAGAAACTAATAGCCTTGAAGATCAGGCGACAGCATTGTCTATGCTGTTTGGACTTAACTTGTATTATTATTCAGATCAGTCGCAAAAGAAACGTTTGCCAGTTGGCTGCTATTTCATGCCGTTCTACATAGACCAGGATTCTGGTTGGCAACAGCCATGGTCTTCGTTTACGCAGGTGGGTAATGAGCAAGTGAAACGCAATGTGATGTTGTATTATACAGGAGTGGTAAATTATGACTATTACCTGTCTCAGTCTCATTTAATGGCTTTGAAATCTGAGTATAGGAGATGGAGGAACGAGAAGGATATTCAAAATAATTTCATCTCAATTATAAGAGAGAAGCTCCAATCGAAGAACACAATGTCACTGACAGAGGATGCCTTCAAGGAAGAGATTGGGGTTTTTGTCACTAAGATACAGGACTTGAAAGAGAAACAGAACAAGATACTGAAAGAACTGGAGGAACTGTATTATGACAAGCTCTTTAAGGAGAGCAGAGTTGCATCGCTCCATGCAAATATTAAGGCAATAGAGGATGATTTTAGCTATGCCATACAGCATGAAGATTTGCTGATTTGTCCGGTATGCGGAGCTCAAACCGAGAACTCTGCTTTGGTTCGTCTTGGTATGAACATCGACAAAGAGGATAGTCGTGAGTTGATTGTGAAGTACAAGATAGAATTGGATGAGATAAAGCGTAAAATAGAACGTGCCAACCAAAAATCAGAAGAACTGAAGCAGCAGATAGAAGAGATTGAAGCCCTTGTTTCGATCAAGAAGGAGGAATATACACTGAAAGAGTACCTTGACAATAAGGTGATTGAAAAGCTGCATGAGCTGTTCAACGAGAACGAGCAGGAATTTGAAGCTAATATAGAAAGAGTAGAGGGCAATATTCAGGAAGAAGAGGAAAAGTTAAAATCGTTAAAGGGAACCAATCGCCTAAAAGTGATTTTGGATGACTTTAACGCTTGCTTAGGAGCCTATTCTAAAGAGTTGGGCAGTTCATTAAATAAGAACAAGTCGCACAATTTGGGAGAAAAAATCCAAGGCTCAGGCAGTTCTCACCCTAAAGAGACATTGGCTTATTTCTTCACTTACCTTACTATCATGCATAAGTACAGTACGCCCATTATGATGCCAGTGGTGATAGATGAATTCAAACAGAATGGAACCACAGATCAGAGTATTGATAAGATGATAGAATTTGCTATCAATCACAGGCCTAAAGACGGTCAAGTCATTTATTCTATATCTGGAGACTATTCTGCTACAGGGAACAATGTTAAGACAGTTTCGCTTGATGGTGAGACCTTGATGAATGAAAGTGAGTATGAATCCGTGCGGAATGAGGTGGATGATATTCTGAATAAGAATTTTAGGCTGAAATAAGAATACTGTTTGTTTAAGTTTGAAGCTGGGAAATGAGTGAGACGCAGAAGAAAACTATAATACAGGCGATATCTGGCATATCTTCGTTGACCGAAAGGATTAACGAGATATGCGGGAGAATGTCAACTCCTGATTATTCGGCTTTGCAAACAGCACTGAAGGGTAGTACCCTGTGGGCAAACTCAATGAAGTCTACGGAGAGTGTGATGGATGTGGTGTTAAAGGGCAGTGCGCTAAGTGCAGCACTGTCAGCACCTTCTAAGTGGTCACTCAATCCTTTTGAAGTGGGGGAATTTTCTTTAGAGGCAGCAACAAAAAACGCGCTTAGTCCAAGCCTGACAGCATTGGCTGCAATGGAGGCTCAAACGAGTTTACTGACTCGTAATGGCGAAATCAAATCGTTAACCAGTATTGCCACTCAAATAGCATCTATAACAGATGTTTTGGTCTCACAGTCAGATTATGTGAGGCAACTGATAGCGCCCACATCAATGTTGGCTGACCTGCAAAGAGTTGCAGAGCAAACCCATAAGACCATAGCTGATGCAGGAAAGTTGATACCTTGGCAACTTGGAGTTCTTGATACTGTTTCGCTAATGGCTGACAGGCAAGTTGATTGGGCGTCAAGAATTAGTTCGACGGCATATAGTGATTACCCTTTCTCTCCGACTGAGAGTTTAAATGACTTATATCCTAAGATTAATGTCATTGAGGTGTTGCCAGAGGAACTGGAGTATGAAAAAACGCAAGAAGAAGGTATAACCCCAAGTGAAGCATTAGGGAAAACCCCAGCATTCAGATTCAGCGAGAGAGCAAAGGCTCTTATAGAGAGAGTGACGACCATCAACCAGATTTGCAAGAGAACCAACCGCAAACCTATATTTACATTTTCAGATACTACTATGATGGCTGCCGTGACCCTTGGAGGAACTGAATGTGTGAACAGAAGCAGCTTTGGAGATGTCATAGATAGCTTGTATTTCATATTCTATGAGAATATTGAACATATAAAGTCTTTAGTGACCGAGGAAAGTGTAGTAAACGAAGATGTATATCAGTGCATATTCAGAGTGAAAGATATGCGAACGGATGTGCGTCATGACATTGAGCATGGAGGAAAGAGTAAAATTAAGAAGAAAAATAAAGATATAGGCGAGAGTTATTCTCATTACACAGGGAAGGTGGCTCTGACATCCAAAAGTGATTATCGAAAGACACAGGCAGGATTGTATGATGATTTTAAGACACTGACAGACCATTTGCTGGGAATAGTTGAGAAACAGGGATGAGGCTTATAGGAATAAAACTTGGCGTATGTGACCCTTTGGTAAGGAAGGCATTGAAGGATGATACATGGTATCCGTTCGGAGATTATAGTGAGCCAACAGCAGAAAATGGTTGGGAGTGGCTTGACCCTAATCAAAAAGCACAAGAAGAGGCGTGCAAACAGATGTATAAGTCAGTGGTTGAGGGAGATGATATCAATGACCGGCTGGATATCACCGTGAACTGCATTGTGGGAAAGAACGGCTCAGGGAAGAGCTCGCTGTTGGATATATTATATCGTATCATCAACAATTTTGCTTGGAAGACAATAGACCAACTGTGGTATGACAACACCCCCGAGAAGAATCCACAACGTGGACACGTGTTGACTGAGGCGCAAGGATTCGATGCTGTCCTCTATTACGAAACCGATGGATTTGTAGGTAGTCTACGTTATAACTACGGGGCTATGGAGATGAATTATCATTCACCTGTAGAAGATGCATCGATCAATGGTGAACCTTTCAGGAAGTATGCGACGAAGACGAAGATGGAAAGGTTGACGAGGCATTTCTTCTATACCATTTGCACCAATTATAGCATACACTCCTTGAATCAACGGGACTATACACCCAATAAGCTTTGGATAGATCAGAATAATAAAATTAACGGAAAGTGGATACAAGGCCTGTTTCACAAAAATGACGGATATGTGACACCCATTGTTATGGTGCCGTACAGAACGGAAGATGACTATATTGATATAGACAACGAAAATGACCTCGCCAGACAGCGGCTGGCTACGCTTGCCATCCTGTTTGGCTCGCAGGGTAAGACGTTTATAAATGGTTATTCCCCCTGCGAATTGGTGTATCGTTTTGACCATGAGGCTGCAGAGCGATATAGTATAAAATTCAATAAGCTCTATAGGCAACGCCTCCCTCAGAATAAGAACTGCTCTACGCTGAAACGAGAAATCAGACGAGCGTGGAACAAGAACCTGAGAAGTCACTATAAAAAAGAATATGGACGACTGCGGAAAGAAGTAAAAGTGGCGGTGTTGAGCTACTTGGTCTATAAAACACTTAAGACCTGTGTCAATTACCGCAGTTATGGTGTGATGTTGGGTCTTCGCAGTTTCACAGATAAAGAAAAACTACAACTGAAGAAGGGTACGAATGGATTTTTTCTCGAGTATGATTCCAGTAAGGTAGTAGAAGTAGTCAAAGAAATACTGTTCCAAGACAAAGACATACACGTAAATCTCAAGATTCATCAACTGTTGACTTATGTGAAGATGGGGCATTATAATACGTCTAATTTGGAAGTTCCTGAAGGATATAAGGATGCTCCTACAAAACTGACTGGATACGGTTGGTGGAAGATGGAGGTTGGGTCGTTGTATGAAATGAATAAAAGCGAAGATAAATTGCGACGAAAACCATTCAGGACGTTTGATGAGGTAAGTAAATTGATGCCCCCTGCTATCTTTGATTGGGATATTAATTTCACTAAAGGGAACAATAAAAATGAGAAAGAAACCTTGACGCAGATGAGCAGTGGTGAACGCCAACTTATGCATAGCGTAAGTTATATTATTTACCATTTGAAGAATCTGCAAAGCGTGACAGATGGTGATTATAGAATTAGATATCATAATGTCTGCCTGGTGTTCGATGAGGCAGAACTCTATTATCACCCGGAGTTTCAGCGTGAGTTTATCTCCAATCTGGTGAATATGCTGTCGTGGTGTCATATTAACCCGCAAATCATCAGGGGTATCAATATTCTGATAGCCACACATTCGCCATTCGTGCTATCCGACGTGCCGTTGTCGAATACGCTCTACCTTGACGAGGGGAAAGTGTCAGAAAAGAAGAAAGAGACTTTTTGCGGTAACGTGCATGAGATGCTGGGAGGAAACTTTTTCTTGGACTACTCGATTGGAGATGTGGCGCGAAAGAATGTTGAGGACATCATCAAGCTGTATAACAGTCGTAGCGATAAGGGAAGAGAACCTCAGAATCGTCAGTATTATTTGACAGAGAGATCAAGGTTGCAGTATGTAGCAGAGCATGTCGCAGACGATTACCTACGAAAAACTGTCAATGAAATGATGGATGAACTTGCTGCAATGTATGAGGGTGAAAAGTCGCTGGATGAGAAAATTGCCAAGGCCAAGAAGGAATTGGAGAGTCTTCTGAAACAGAAAGAAGCAGGAACATATGATTAAGGTGAGATATAACCTGGACTTGAAGACTCTCAGGGCCAACTATCTGAAGATATTTGACCTTACGGCTATGACGGCAGTATGGAAGCCGTATGAAAGTGTGTTTGGAATGAAGATTGAAGAATTGTTGACAGCAGAGTTCGACAGGCTTGTGGAAGTGTATCTTCAATATAAAGTAACCAAACTGAGTCAAGGGCAGATTAATACGTTGAATGGCTTGTTTAAATATGAAAGCTATCAGCCAAAACTGGCCTGGTTTTTCATGAACCTGGAAAACAAGTTTGACTTCAAAACCTGCCACTACTGTAATATGGCATACGTGAATGCTTACGGTAAAGGTGATAGCTATAGAATGATATTGGACTTCATAAAAGGGGCAACTGCATCAGAATGGCGTTATTGGTTTACGAAAGATGAATTGTCGGATGTAAGTATAAAGAAGATACTGCAAGAACAACCTTCTTATACCACGCTGGAGGATTTCAATAAAAAGAAATATCTTTGGAAGAGGATTGAACTCTATAAGAGGATGACGCTTGCCACTGATGCCAACCATTTCGACTTGGACCATGTACTGCCTAAGGCGATTTGTCCGTTAACAAGATTGTCGCTTTTCAACTTTGTGCCCTCATGCCAGGTGTGTAATGAAAAGCTGAAGAAGGATGTTGAACTGGCAACGACCAAGGAAGATTGGCTGAAAATAAGCCCGACGTATAGCGGCAGTAACTTTGACGATGCCGTAACCTTCAAACTGATTCCGGAGGTATCATGCTCCACGTTCTTTGAACTGATGAAGAATCGTGAAAATTACAGGCTTGATTTTGATATGTCTGATGGTGTCTATGATAATTATATCACAGTGTTTAGGCTGCATGACCGTTATAATTACCATAAGCAAAGAGCACTTCATATACTGAGCTTGAAAGAGCGGTATTCGGAGGAGAAAAGGGAGGAAATCAGCCGGATGATGTCAAATCGGTATGATGGTAATGGTGAATCCATATATTCTGAGGCACAGGTGAAAGAAGATATTTTTCATTTAGATTTAGAGAAGGATGAGTGCTTCTCTAAGTTGAGGAAGGATATGATGGAGAGGAACTGAGAAGAAATACTATAGGTTATTAAGATGAGATATTATACAAGATGAGAAATCTTTTCTATTCAATTGAGAATAAAATGAAATTTATCTATTTAATAGGCAATTAGTTACTTGTAAAAAATATGAATATAAAACTAAGAGTCATTAAAGAAAATTTGTAGTATAGGAGGTCTTTTGATGAAAATATTGGTGACAGGTGCGGCAGGTTTTATAGGTTCGAATCTTGTGAAAAGATTATTGGACGACAAAATGTCTTTTGATGTTGTTGGGCTTGATAGTGTGAACAATTATTATGACATCATGTTAAAAGAATATCGTTTGGCAGAAATTGATAAAATTGCACGACAGTCTTCAAATACATGGCATTTTGTAAAAGGTAATATTGCTGATAAACCGTTTGTTGAGGAACTTTTTAAAACGGAGAAATTTGATATCGTTGTGAATCTTGCTGCTCAAGCGGGTGTACGGTATAGCATTGAGAATCCAGATGCATATATAGAGAGTAACATTATTGGTTTTTATAATATTTTGGAGGCGTGCCGGCATAATCCATTGAAACATTTGGTTTTTGCAAGCAGTAGTTCTGTATATGGTGGAAATACAAAAATTCCATTTTCTGAAACTGACAATGTTGATAGTCCTGTCAGTCTTTATGCGGCAACAAAAAAATCGAACGAGTTGTTGGCGTATTCGTACGCAAAACTATATAATATTCCATGTACAGGTTTGAGGTTTTTTACCGTATATGGACCAGCAGGTCGACCTGATATGGCGT
>JAFZOY010000003.1 GCA_017552705.1 Bacteroidales bacterium | reverse complement strand
AGATTGTTCCGAGAACAAGGAATTTGCTTCGCCAACCAACTTGCACTACGTCCCTGTTCCCGTAATTTATCTTGTATTATTTTCCCAATATGAATATTCTCGTTTGTTTCTTCCATAAAAAAAGCGTTAGCCGTTCGTTTTTACTTATCATATCCGAAGGCTCCGCCAAGAACCATTGCAACTGATAAGTACGAAACAGCTCACGCCTCACGCGTGAACCAATCGCTGACTTACTCTCGTTGCAAATTTTGGCGGATTTTACGGATAGAGAATAAGAGCGTAAGCTCAAATATGTTTTAAAATTCTATTTCTGTTTCTTTAAATTTGTTTTAATTTTTTGTTCACACAAAACTACATATAATTTATAAAAATTCCCAATGTCCACCATTTGTTGGTCCAACGTGCTGCACAATATGACGCATTTCGGCAAGTTCTCGTTTAATAGTTACTGATGAAACACCCATTTTTTTAGCAATGCCACTATACGAAACTGTATTGTCTGCTTTTATAATGTTTACAATAGTTTTGCGTCGATTTTTAGGGTCATTTTTTAGGGACGTTTTAGGGTCTTTTTTAGGGTCATTTTTTAGGGTCATTTCGGTAACATTTTTGGTAACAATCCCTTTCCTTACAGGTAGTGTCAACCGAATAAAATGGGGCATAAAATTATACGATTCCCGTCCGTATTTTTGCAAAATGACAGGCATACCCGATCCCAATGCCTCAACCATCTCAACATCACGAAAAATTCGCATCAATTCCTTGTTTCGAGGGATGCTTACTCCGCTGAAAAATTCATCTTTGGTCAATCCTATAGGAATTGTGCCATACGAAGTTATCTCTAGTCGGTCAGAAAATATCTCGAATTTTGGAGGCACTTCGTTCGTGTAGTCATTGTGGACTATGGCATTTATCACGGCTTCGCGAACAGCCAATTTATCCCACATAGGAATATCTTCCCTGAATTTTTCTGTTTTTCTACTGGATATATAATTTTCAGTTGTCAGCTTGTCGATGACCAAATCGGTGGCCTTGAGCAAACTGCAGTATCCATATTCATTATTCGAAATCAAATCAATTCTGTCGCTTCCTGAGTATTTTGCAACTTTTATTGAAACATTGTTTTCGTCAGCCAAAAGAAATGCTACGTAATTATATTGGCCATCGTTGGTCAGAAGGTCCAACGTCTGTTCAAAAGAATTGTTTAACAACAAGTGTTTGGATTCATAATAAATATGTAGTTGACGAAACGTAAGATTTTGTCGTGGAGAAGGTATATTTTTCAGCGAATTACGCACTCGGTGCGAAAACAAATCTTCAATCATTGCCGTCGGCATAGGTTCCACAGCAGTTCCCACCCGAATGAAACACCCCTTGGTGCTCATTCCGTATTTGGCTTTATAGTACGGTTTTTCCGTTCCCGACGCAAGAAAAATCTTTATAACGTCAACATCGTCAATGCTTTCGACCAAAACATCGAACAAACCCATCGGCGACGGCAATACATTGTTGCGTATCCTATCCTTTATCTTCAACACCACGGTATCAATATCCTCTACTCCAATCGGATTCCCGTTGTCATCAATCCCAATATAAATGATTCCCCCTTCACGATAATTTAGGAAAGAAATTACTTCTTTCTCAATATCAAGATCGTCGGTAAAATAACTTTTTAGTTCTATGCGGTTTGTTTCAATCATTACTGCGTTATATTTTGTTTCGTCAAAAGTAACAAGAAAATTGGCACGTAAGGCAAAAAAAGGGAAAAGTTATTAAATTTGCATCATACCAATAATTTAAAAGTATGAACACTAATAAGATTGAAATTTATCAGACAGAAGACGGAAAAATCCAGTTGGATGTGCGTCTGGAGAACACCATCAGACCATGCAACGCCCCAATGGGAACAAGAGTGTGTATGTGCTTACTTATGAAAAGAAGCACAACATTTGCAAAAACTGCCGTCAATTTGCGTAACTAATCATTTTTTGATTATTTTTGCATTTGAAATGCATTTTGAGTAAAAGATTATGTTTTTACATGATTGGGTTACCGATGAAATGATAAGAGGAAAATACTTCTTTACAAAAAAAGATGTATTGGAACTACATTTGCCAATTACTGAGCAGGCATTGCAGAATAACTTGAATAGATTGACGAGTAGAGGTACTATAATGTCTCCGTGGCACAACTTCTATGTGATTATTCCTACCGAGTATAAGTTAAGGGGCATCGTGCCACCGTCATTTTACATTGATAGGTTAATGAAGTTTCTTAACCGTGATTATTATGTCTCGCTCTTGTCGGCAGCGTCTTTGAATGGGGCGAGCCATCAAAAGCCGATGATATTTCAAACAACCCTTAATGGAAAGTCTATTCGCCCCGTAATAAAAAAAGGTACTTTTATAGAATTTACTCTACGACAAGACTTGCCTCTCATGTTCACAAAACAGATAAAGACTCAATCGGGATATATGAATATTTCCAATGCTGAGTTGACCGCACTTGACATTGTGGCGAATGAACAAAAAATCGGCGGACTAAGTCGTGCCGCTGAAATTCTTTTGGAACTGACGGAGGCACTCACATGGGATGAGAGCAAGCAGAATCTGTTGAATTATTTTAGTAACGCCACCATACAAAGGTTGGGCTATTTACTTGATTTTGTTGATGCTCATACACATGCCGATGATTTATATTCCTTGCTGAAGCAAAAAACGAATGCAATGCGTAAAGTCCCTCTGAAACAAGACGTTGACATCAACACAACCACAAACAATCGTTGGAAAATCATAGAAAACTATAGAATTGACATTGATGAAATATGATACCGCAATATTTTATACAAGAATGGCGCAAACAAGTTCCATGGAACGATGATGCCATGGTTGAACAAGACTTAATAATAAGCCGTGCGTTGACAAGCATATTCAATGATGAGTTTCTTGCATCCCAGTTGGCTTTTCGTGGCGGAACGGCTCTGCACAAATTATTTTTGCAACCGCAATCAAGATATAGTGAAGACATTGACTTGGTACAAATCACCCCCGGACCAATAAAACCGATCTTATTTCGATTAGGTGAGGTTCTCAACTGGTTACCAAATAAAAGTACTGCTCAAAAGAAGCACAGCAATAAAATTTTCTTTCGATTTGAATCGGAGATTCCACCAGTACAACAATTGCGTCTAAAAATAGAAATAAATTGCATGGAACATTTCAACGTGTTGGGGTTGACAAAAGTGCCCTTCTCTGTAGAAAACAATTGGTTTTCGGGCAAGGCAGACGTCCTAACATATCTCTTCGAAGAATTAATGGGAACAAAACTACGTGCTTTATATCAACGAAAGAAAGGACGTGATTTATTTGATATGTACTATGGATTAGTTAACGGGAATTGTGATACGGGAAAAATTTTAAAATGCTATAAAAAATATATGGAATTCGTAGTTGAACGTGTCCCATCTTACAAAGAATTTGTCCAAAATCTCCAAGAAAAAATGAAGGATAAAGAGTTCTTGACAGATGTAAATCCTTTATTGCGTTCCGAAGTGACATTTAATCCAAACAAAGCATATCAACTGGTGTATGACAAATTAATTGATAAAATGGAAGGAAGAAGAGATTAATAATTCCCAAAGAATCCGACTTTTTACTTTGATTAACGCGCAACAACAGAAAACAGAAAGAGATGTATTGCTACATCTCTTTCTTGTCGTTCGTTAGCAAGGGGATTGTTGTTATCCCATTATCACAACAATTTCATTTTCCTTCTTCATCTTGCTGAATGGAACCACGTTTCCTTCAACTGCCTTGCCGTTTAATGTGATAGAAACCACGCCTTTTTCCACTTTCTTAGGATTCTTTACGGTGATGTTCGCAATTTTTCCGCGGAATTTACGTGTGGCAGTGAAGCCTTTCCAACCTGGAATACAAGGGTCAATCAACAGTCCTTCGTAATCGGGACGAATACCCAAAATGTACTGGGCAGCAGTGAAATATGCCCACGAAGCCGTTCCGCTCAACCACGGACAACGGCTTTGACCAGCACGCATGTTGTAGGTAGAACATGTGGTTTGTGCATATACATACGGTTCAATCTGACGAACTTCTGCTTTTTCGTTGTATGCGGCAGGAAGATAGTTCTTGTAGTTCTTGAATGCACGTTTTCCGTGTCCCAAAATACAATCGGCCATAATGCCCCAGCCTTGCGTGTGCTGGAACACAGCGGCATTTTCTTTCATTCCCTTGTTGAACAACGGTGCCTTGATAACCGATGCCTCTGTCTTTTCGTATGGAGGATCGCACAAAACCAAACCATATTTAATAGCCAAATGTTTCTCAACGCTGTTCATAACCGTCTCGGCACGTTCGCCAGTTGCTTGTCCAGAAATGATTGCCCATGAGTTCGGGTTCAACCAAATCTTTCCTTCGTTCAATGGGTCGTTTTTCGTACCGAAAACGTAGCCGTCTTCCTTGATTGCACGCACGTACCATTCGCCGTCCCATGCAACTTTGTCGATAGTTTTCGTCAATGTGGTCAAATGGCCTTCTGCCCATTTCACTTCGTCTTTCTTGTTCAAACGAGTACAAATGTCAATGTAAACCGTCAACGCGTAGCGAAGTTGCATTGCCACGAAAACAGTCTCACCTTTTGCACCAAGTACAAGACAGTCGTTCCAGTCGGCTTTCAAGCCGCAAGGCAGACCGTTCTTGCCTCTGCGGTCAAGGTTAAACTGGATGGCACGTTTCAAGTGTTCCAAAACAGTGCCTTCGCCCTTGTCGGAGAATGGAAGCACTTTATTGTAATAATTGAGGTCGCCAATTTCCTTAACATACGTCGGAACGGTGTTGAACAACCACATACAGTCGTCGGAACGGAAGTCGGCTTCGGGAGTCGGTGCCTCGTGTCCCGGATTGTGTGCAAACGGCTTCACCACAGGCATTGCGCCACCGTTGGAGTTTTGTCCTGTCAACATAAGTTCCAGACGAGAAACAACTTCTTCGGGAATGTTGTGGATAACGCCAAGCATATCTTGAATTGTATCGCGATAGCCCATACCGTCGCGTTCACCGCGGTAGATGAGCGAAGCGGCGCGGCTCCATGCGTATGTAATCAAGTTGTTGAACGGATTCCACATGTTTATCATGCTATTGAAAGCCGCATCGGGAGTTTTTGCCGAAAGACCTTCAATACGGCCATGCCAGTAGTTTACGATTTTGTTGAATTCGGCTGTAACCTTTGCCGGCGTGGCAACCATTTTTGCTGCTTTTTTGCCTTCTTCCCACGCCTTGCCGATACCAAGAACAACGGAGAATTCCTTTGTCTCGCCCGGTTGGAGGTCAACGTCCACTTGCAAAGTTCCGCAACCGTTGTCGCCTTCGGTTAGGGAATTGCTACATTTTCCGTTTACCACAGTTTGTGGATTTGCGTATGTGCGATATGCGCCCAAGAACTTGCTTCTGTCGCTGTCGAAACCCGTAACTTTCTGACCTACAACGCCAATAAACGAGTGACGTGCTTGGTCTTTGTTCTGGAAATTTTCAGGATCTTCGGGCATATACAAATTGCTTCCGTGGTCAACGAAACCATTTTTGTAAGCAGTTTTAATAATGTATTGCGTGTATTGCAAGTTGTTGCTGTCATCGTTCATGTTCCAGTTCGATGCAAATTCCACATAAGTGAACGCACGCAACTTGCGGGCTTTTTTGCCAGTGTTGGTAATTTTTACATTCCACACTTCAAATTCCTGTCCCATAGGAACGAAATACAACGTTTCGGTTTTTATGTTGCTGTATTCCGAAGAAATTTTCGTGTAGGCAGAACCATGGCGACATTCGCTCTTGTATTTGTCAAGAGGTTTGCCTACTGGTTGCCACGAACCCGACCAGAAATCCTTGCTTTCGCAGTCGTGGATGTACAAATAGCGACCAGGCTGGTCAAGCGGCACATTGTTGAATTTAATTCGAAGAAAACAACCTTGCACCGACGAGCGGAAAAATGAATATCCGCCAGCGTTGTTTGTAATGATTGCACCATAGCGAGTATCGCCAAGATAGTTGCTCCACGAAGTTGGAGTGTCTGGTTTCGTGATGACATATTCCTTGTGTTCGTCATCAAAATAGCCGTATTGCATACAAAAATGATTAAAAGTTACTATTCAAAAAATAACGTTTCAAAGGTACAATTTTTTTTCAAATACCCAATGCCCAGTTTTTGCTGGTCCCGACCATTTGATGTGTAATGATTTTAGGTCACGATAAATTGTTGGCACAGACACATCCATTTTTTGTGCTAATTCCTCTGCTGTAATAGAGCTATTCCCATCTATTAAACGAAGAATTTTACTCTGTCTTTTACTAAACTTTTGCCTATCATTTTGCCTATCATTTTGGCTATCATTTTGCCTATCATTTTGGTTGATATTCGTATTTGTATCAGTCTCAGTATCAAGACGTTCCGCCCTCCATAATATTGCCCTGAAATCTTCATCTTGATAAAATTCAGGAGTCTTTAGATTCATGGAAATAACTGAATCAGCATTGAGATATCCTGATTTCACAATATTTTTATGATTAACCAGCTGATTTGACAGTTTTTCTATTGAATTACTTCCCAATAGCCGCCTTTTTGCGATCCAATGCGGCGGATACGACCTGATTTTTTCAGCAGTTTTTTCTGGTCCACTTTTTTGAAACTCTTGCAATGCCGAATAGAGGCAATGAAGCATAAAAGAAACAAAAGGAGTACTTTCCCCCTGTTTATCGCTAAGGGCTATAGCATCATAGTATTCTTGCTGATGCTCTTTTACAATAGTTTCTACAGGAATCCAAGCGAAAATAGGATTCCACTGCATTAGAAAAAGCGTTTGCCACATACGTCCCATACGCCCGTTGCCATCTGCAAAGGGATGAATGAACTCAAATTCATAATGAAACACACATGAACGGATAAGATGGCGTGTATCTTTTGTCCTGTTTCATTTTTTGTTTCTCTGCCAATAGGATATAGTATCACGTAAAAATAGCGTTTTTTAGTTTCCAACCCTTTTTCAAATTAGGATTGTTCAACAAAATGTACACTGATATACGAAAATCAGTCGGCTACAATCCATAACCAACCCACGTTCCAAAAATGTAAAATTGAAAAATAAATACAGCGTCTATTTCTTGTATTCTTTTCGATACAATA
Source organism: Bacteroidales bacterium (assembly GCA_017552705.1). GTDB lineage: Bacteria > Bacteroidota > Bacteroidia > Bacteroidales > UBA1715 > UBA1715. The sequence continues at coordinate 29,646 of JAFZOY010000003.1, read as the reverse complement.
TCCACGCTATCACGAAGAAAACAGCCGTCTGAATCCATAAACCGATTATTTCGGGACGGACATCTTCCATCAGCGCGCCCATTTCGGAAATACGAGCAAATGCGTTCACTCCCAATGTTGACGGGAATGCGTACGACAATGCTTTCCAAACGGCTGGAATAGAGGAGCCTGGCCACGAAATACCTGTCATAAACAACATCGGAATCGACATGAACACGAACAACACGATAAACGATTCACGGTCTTTGGCGAAGGTTGAAATGATGATGCTGAAAAATACGCACGCAAGAATATACGGGAACATCATCGCTATCAGCTCTTGCCATTGCCAAATCTGAATCAAACCGAAAAGTCGTGGGACAATGCACACCAAATACACGCTCACAAAAAGATACAACGTGATATAGACGCCCGATTTTCCAAGAAGAATCGTAAGCGGTTTTTTATCTTGTATGTGTTCCAACACAAGTCCTTTTCGTCTCCGTTCTTCCTCGTCGCCCATCAACATGCCAACGCCCAATACCAAGGTCTGCTGAATAATCATAATCAGCACGGCAGGAATCAAAAAAGTGGCGAAACCGCTTTGCGTGTTGAACATCGGCACATATTTATATTTGATTGGATAGGCGAACGTTTCAGCCTGTTCTTTGGTTGCTCCCACAAGTCGCTGTGCCTTAATGTCTTGGTTCATCGACAGCGAAACCTCGGTGCATGAACTGAGAACGGCCTTGTAGTATAACAAACCGCTCATGTCGCTGTAAAGTTCCACAACGGATTGCTTTCCTTCCAATATGTTTTTCTGGAACTCGGCAGGAACATAAATAAGGCAATACGCAGTGTGCTGACGAATCAGTTCTTGCGCTTCTTGCATATCGGCACAGTGAGCCACGATTTTTATATCGGCGCTTGCGTCAACATTTCGTAGAAACTCACGGCTCATTGTCGTCTTACAATTATCGACAACCACGGCAGGAACTTCTTTAACGGCCTCATTATTATAAAGATACGCATACAAAGGTGGATACAGAAGCGGTACTACAAAGAAGAATACCAGCACACCTTCATCCTTCAATACACGTACAAGTTCGTGTAGCCAAACATCCAATATGTTAAAGAGCCATTTCATCGAGTTAAATTTGATAATGATATTCCAACAGGAATTTCTTTAAGCGTCGCATCACGACTATCGGAAGCAACAGGAACGCACACAGCAGGGCGTAGTAAATCCATGTGTAGCCGAATGGTCGTCCGTTGAGAGCTTGGTCAACATACACCAAGAAATAGTAACGCATAGGGAATAGATACGAAGCTCCTTGCAATGCTGGTGGAAATGCCATTTTAGGGAACGAGAACCCACTGATAGGAATGGAAAGCACGCCCCAAAGTGTTGCCAAACTCAACGCCCAACGAAGTGACGGAACGGCACCACAAAGGAATACGGCAAATGCTTGACTTACAATCACAAGCGTCACCATTAGGATAACCATCGGTAATAGTCCGCTGTGGAGCGGGAAATGAAAATACCCATAGAGCAATACAAGATATGCGAATCCCATCAACAACCAAACTATGAACTGCGGAAACAGTTTTCCAAATATGGCGGCATACACATCGTTGTCGGTCATTGCAAGCCATTCTTTCGAGGTTTCTTCCTTCAATTCCGAATAAATGGAGAATATGGTCACTTGCATAATCAGCAAACTCAGAATTGCTGGTAACAAGCAATTTGACAGATAAATCGAATAATTCAACGACGGGTTGTTTATGGCGTGCATTTCCATCTTAATAGGCTGCAACATCGCCATTGCCTGCGATTCGGTGTAACCTTTGGCATAGAGCGTGCTTCGCGTAATTGCCCCTGCCGCATATTCCGACATCATTTTCATGTCGCGGTATTCCAACGAGGCAGGAATCAAAAAGGTTGCCGACGTGTAGAACGAAATAGTTGGTTGTTTGCTTGCAAGAGCCAACTGCGTCGTTCCTTGCGGAATGTAGTAAACAGCGTAGATTTTACCTTGTTGCATGGCTTTGCGGGCTTCGGCAAAACTGCTGTATTGTTCCACAATTTTTGATTGCTGGAACGCATCGAGGTTACGGATAATTTGCCGCGTAACCGAGGTATTGTCTTCGTCAACCACACCGATTGGCAGGTCGTTGGGAAGACCGTCGGCCATCAATGTCGTGAAGAAAATGTACGAGAACAATGGGGCAAGTATCATGCTGAAAAGATACAGCGGACGACTTGTCAGTCGAAAAATCTCGCGTTTCGCAACGGCTAATATCTTGCGAAGTTTCTGCATAATTCTTACCCGTTAGAATTATTTCTTTTCGTTAATCTTATACAAAACTGTCATTCCCGGACGAAGTCCTTTCACGTCATCTTTCGGCGTTGCACGAACTTCGAACGTCTTCAAGTCATATTGACCAGTTTGTTTCGTTGACTTCCATGCGGCATAATCGCCCAAATCTTTCATATAATCAATTCGCATTGTTGCCGACGTGTCCAATGCGGGGATATACGCTTCGAACTCCGTACCGATTTGCATTTTTTGCAGATAATCTTCACGGACGTTGAATGTCGTCCACATGTCGTTCATCATTGCAACCGACATGATTGGCGCACCTGTGCCAACCAATTCACCTATGTGAGGATAAATCTCGGTGATTTCGCCGTCGGCGTATGCAGTTAAAATCGTTTCGTTTATATAGGAATTAACTTCGGCAACAACTCCTTCGGCTTGTTTCACTTGTGCGGCAGCCATTTCCTTGTCTTCTTCCTGAGCACCTTTCACAGCCATGGAATATTGTGCGTGAGCGGCTTTTTCGGTAGAAACGGCGGCATCGTATTGTGCTTTCACTTCATCGTATTTTTGCGCACTTACCACGCCTTCTTTGTACAAGTTATTGATACGGTTGAATGATTTTTCAGTGATTTCCTTACCCGTTTTTGCCTTTTGCCACATTTCGTATGCTGCCTGGATTTGTTCACGGCGAGCACCTTTCTCTGCTTTTGTATTTTGGGCTTCGGCAGCGGTTTTCACAGCTTCGGCTTGTGCCATTTTTGCCTCAACTTCGGGAGCCTCGATAATCGCAAGCGTATCGCCGGCTTTCACCTTCTGACCTTCGTGTACGCGAATTTCCAAAAGTCGGCCAGGCACCTTGCTCGAAACACGATATTCATTCGCTTCGGCTTGACCTTGAAGAATCTCATCGTTCTTTCCGAAAGTGAGGATTCCTACTACACATACCACACCAATAATGCTAGCCAAAACGGCAAGGGCTGCAATTGTGTTTACTGTTTGTTGTTTATCTGTTGCCATAGTTTATTTTGTTTTATTTATTTAACATACCAGTTGCTTTTTGAAGATAGACTTTTGCCATAATCCAGTCTATTTTTGCGTCAATATATTCCGAATGTGCCTGTAACCAAGCTGTTTGGGCTTCGGTCAATCCCGACGACGGAATCACACCTTCCTCAAAACCGAGCGTTGCCATACGAAGATTTTCCTCGGCATCACTCATTTTTTCCTCTGCCAGTTTCACACGCGATTTCGCCTCCTCAATCTGTCGTTCATACTGATTGACCTGAAGCATAATCTTTTCTTTGGCATCATCTAATTTATATTGAGCAATTTTTTCGTCGGCTTTTGCCTTGCGAACTTTGTTGTATCCTTCGCCCCATTGGCAGATAGGAATTTTTGCCACAACGCCTACATTCCAGAATCCGTCAAAATCGTTTTGGAAACCATTCGAACAAGATGGATTGGTAACCACATAGTTTCCGAAAGCCGCAACTGTCGGCAGATAATCGGAGCGGGTCAGATTCACATTCTGATGATAGAGTTCCGTTGCCAAATTAAGGCTTTTCAACTCTGGACGATTTTCCATAATCTCGGCTTCGGTGTATTGCAACGGAGCTTCCGAAACAAGCACTTCCTCCAACGTCTCGTCGGCAAGCATTATGTCGGTGTTGATGTCGAGGCCACAATGTTGGCACAACAACATTTTCGACAGTGCCAAGCCATTCTGCACTTTCAGCAAGGCAGTTTCCGCCTGATTCAGCTTAACTTTTACCGAAAGTTTGTCGGATGCGGTAGCAACGCCTTCGCCAGCCATTTTCTCCACATTTTCCGACATAGTCTGAAGCAATTCCACATATTTCTCCGTCAGTTTCAGTTTATTTGAAAGAGAAACGATTTGCCAATATAATTTGTCAGTCTCAATAATTGTTTCTTGTTCCTCGGCACTATATTTCGTCGTTTCCAATTCTTGTTTTGCCTTGGCTATCTTGTTGTACGTAACGATTTTACCACCAAGAAACAAAGGTTCTTCCACCGAAATCATACCTGCATAAATGTTACGGGTGTCAAGTTGGAAAGCATCTGCAATGTTTCCGCCCAATTCGTTCATGCTTGCCACAGTCGGATTCAGTGAAGCGTTGATGTCGGTTGTCTGTAGTTTTTGCAACATTTGTTGAACGGTAGGGCTATTGGCTATCAGGTTTGCCAAAGCAGGGTCGGCAGCAGGATTCGCCATAATTTGTTGAACCGTAGTTGCTGCATTTTGTTGCATTTGAACCAATGAACCACCAAGTTCTTGTCCCATTGCCGTTCCCATATTTCGTAGGGCGTTATCCTGCTCGTCGCTCAATAGTTGTATGTCTGCGTCGCTATACATGTAAGCACCTGAAACAGATACTTTTGGCAAGTAGTTTGCAAATGCCGCTTTCTTGTCGTAGCCAGCCTTGGTGATTTCCTCTTGGGCAATTTTCAATTTCTTGTTGTTTTCAAGGGCAAAACTTCTACAATCTTCAAGATTGACTTGCATCTTCACGGAATTATTTGTTGTAGTTCGCGTAGATTCTGAATCCTGTTGCAATTTTGCCGAAACCACGTTTGAATACGATGCTTCTCCGTTTTTGTCGGTTTGTTTCAAGCGGAAATACAAAGTGGTTACATCTTTCATATTGCAAATCCACGTGTATTCATAATCGTTTTTATCGCTTCTCGAAATAGTCGTGATTTCCGAGAAACTTGCTCCGTCACGGGAAACTTCGAGCGTGAATTTGTCGTTGTTTACTGATGACCAATGGAAATAAAACGTTTTTTCGCCGTTGCCGTTCGAAACAGTGAAAATATCGTCAAGAGGATTGTTTTGTTGTGCTATCGATGAAATTGCCGTGATAACTGTGAGGAGAATTACGGCCGCAATCCGTTTTATTGTCATTGATTCCATACTCTGTTTGTTTTTCTTAAACACGGGAGCAAAAGAAACATTTATTTTGAATATTATTTTGTATTTTTTATTGAAGTGAAGAATTTCATTCCCAAATGCTGATTTTTGTTTCCGAATGATTTTTGCGAAAAAAATATGTGGGAAAAAGTTGTCGGAAAAATACAACAAAAGCACGCTTGTCGGCGTGCTTTTTTATCAGCGGAAAGGCAGGGATTCGAACCCTGGGAACAGTTACCCGTTCACCGCATTTCGAGTGCGGCCCGATCGACCACTCCGGCATCTTTCCGGTGCAAAAATAATAAAATTTGGATTCAACGTACTGTTTTCTTGAAAATCATTTTTCTAATGCTGAAAAATACTATCTTTGCCACAGTTAAAAGAAATATAAGGATATGAAAGCAAAAATAGCAGTGTTGCCGGGCGACGGTATCGGACCGGAAATAATGGAACAGGGTGTTGCCGTAATGCAGGCGGTTTGTAAGAAATTCGGACATGAATTTTCATATACGAATGCAATTTGCGGCGCCGACGCAATTGATAAAGTTGGCGACCCGTTCCCAGAAGAAACATTCAAAGTATGTATGGACGCTGATGCCGTTTTGTTCGCATCGGTAGGTGATCCAAAATTTGACAATAACCCTAATGCGAAAGTTCGTCCAGAACAAGGTTTGTTGGCAATGCGTAAGAAACTTGGTTTGTTCGCAAACATTCGTCCTGTTGAAACGTTCGATTGTCTGGTACACAAGTCTCCTTTGAAAGAAGAATTGGTGAAAGGTGCAGATTTCATTTGTATCCGTGAATTGACTGGCGGTATGTACTTTGGCGAGAAGAAAGAAGGCGACGATGTTGCATACGACACGAACTACTACACTCGTAAAGAGGTAGAAAGAATCTTGAAAGTAGCATACGACTACGCTCGTAAACGTCGCAAACATCTTACTGTTGTTGATAAGGCTAATGTGTTGGCTTCGAGTCGTTTGTGGAGAAAAATTGCACAAGAAATGGCTCCGCAATATCCTGATGTCACAACTGATTTCATGTATGTTGACAATGCCGCTATGCGTATGATTCAGGAACCACGTTTCTTCGATGTAATGGTTACTGAAAATACGTTCGGCGATATTTTGACCGATGAAGGTTCTTGTATCACTGGTTCTATGGGCTTGTTGCCATCGGCATCCACAGGCGAACATACTCCGGTGTTCGAGCCAATCCACGGAAGTTGGCCACAGGCAAAAGGATTGAATATCGCGAATCCTTTGGCTCAGATTCTTTCTGTAGCAATGTTGTTCGAATATTTCGATTTGAAGGAAGAAGGTGCATTGATCCGCAAGGCTGTTGATGCTTCGCTTGACGCCAATGTCCGCACGCCAGAAATCCAAGTTGAAGGTGGTGCAAAATATGGCACAAAAGAAGTTGGTGCGTGGATAGTTTCATATATCGAGAAAGCATAAGTTAGTGTTAATAATAATTGAAAGGAAGGAGTGGCAGCATAGTCACTCCTTTTTTGTTGTCGATGCGTACCTGCCGTTTTTGCTGAGCCTTTCGAAGCCACAGCCTATATTCAAAACTAATAACACAGAAATACAATTAGGGATTTTTCTTTTTAATTTGTCATATATATAGAAATAATTTGTACCTTTACGGGCTTTTAATATGTAAAAAATAAAAGGGTTATGAAAAAGTATATTGTAAATGTGGTTGCACTTATTGTAAGTGTGGTTTTGTGTAACGGCGTGTTTGCCCAGATAAACTCTGGTAACGGAGCAGTTCCGTTTGGTAAAAATACTCGTTATGAGTATGGTATTATGCCAACGAACTTGCCGAGTGGTGGCACGTACGGACAGGCACAAAAAGCTGCCGATGCGTATAACGCATGGAAAAATGCGTATGTTGCCAGTTGTGGTTCCACCTACCGTGTAAAGTTCGATGATGGCTCATCTACCGTATCGGAAGGTATTGCATACGGTATGTTGCTTTCGGTATATGCCGACGATAAAAAACTGTTTGATGGTTTGTGGCAATACTACAAAGACAAAATGGACGGCAATGGCGTTATGCACTGGAAAATTGGCGGTTGTGATGGCGTTACCGGTCAAAATGGTGCAACCGATGCCGAGCTCGACGTTGCAATGTCTCTCGTTATCGCTTCGGAACAATGGGGTAGTTCGTATGCCAACGATGCAAAGAGCATGATTCGTAAAATCAAGCAATTTGAAATGTCTGGTAGCGGTCAAACGTTGAACGGTGATGCGTGGGGTAACACAAACTCTTGTCGTAACCCGAGTTACTTTGCTCCTGCATATTATGCTGAATTTGCAAAAGTCGATTCCGACAACGCTTCGTTCTGGTCGGGTTCCGCTATTACTGCATCAGATAAAATATTGAAAGCAAACAGAAACTCGTCTTCTGGTTTGGTAAGTAACTGGTGTGATGATTCGGGAACGGAAAATACCTGTGGTAACACTGGTTCTGGTGCAAATGGATATGGTGCCGATGCCTGCCGTAACCCATGGCGTATGGCGGTTGACTATTTGTGGCATGGTTCGAATTGCTGTTCTGCTGCATCCGACATTAATGCAAAGTTGATTAATTTCGTTAATGGATACGAAAACCAGATGAAAGGTCCAATCTCGAACCGTAACTGCTCTAACCCTGGTGGCGGTTCGTATGTGAATGGTTCATATACTACGTTTGCATTGCCTCCAATGACTTCGTCATCGGCACAAAATAGTTTGAATAAATGTTATTCTGCTGTAGCTGGTTTGCAAGATGTGGATGCGTACTTCAACTCAACAATCCGTTGTGTTTCGTTGTTCGTATTGACAGGAAACTTCTGGGCTCCAGGGGCATCAGGTTTCGTATTCCCTCCATCGGTTTCTGCCGCTAAAATAACTGGTAACGCGGACAATGGCTATAAATTAACATTGACAATGAACAAGACAATGAAGTCTGGTTCGTCGTCGGCTTCGAACTTCAAACTATATTATAATGGTACGGAACAATCAGGTGCTATCTCAAATGTTACTGTAAATAGCGACCAAACTGTTGAAATGACGTTAAGTACAGGTCCTCAACCTGGTCAGTCAATCTTATTGACATACAATGGAAATGGTGGAATCAAATCTTCCGATGGTGCTGAACTTGAGGCATTTACCAAAATAGAAGTCCTGAATATGGTGGACGGTAGTGAAACTATACTTGATGATTGTGAAGATGGTAATGAGTTCAACAATGTGGGCGGTATTTGGTTTACGTTCAATGACTCTCCTGACCAAGATGGTGCTTGTAAAAAGGGAACAAAGAGTACTATTACACCTCTTACAGGTCGTCAGAATCCGTTAGAAATGGATTCTCCGGGCTATGATGGACATGGTTATGCTGTTCATGCTACATATAAATTAGGAACAAACTACACTCCATATAGTGGAGGTAGTTGTGCAAGTTGGACAAACCCAGCCTATGTGGGTATTGGTACGTGGGTTGACGATGTTGAAACCAACACAATGGATTGGTCGCAAGGTAATGGTGTAACATTTTGGTATAAGGGTCCTGCTTGTGCATTCCAAATTATTATAGAGGAAGTTACTGACTATTGTTTCCATAGAGTTACGATTCCAGAAAGTAATACTTGGAAATTGGTTACAGTGACTTGGGACGAGTTGGCTCAACCAACGTGGGGTACACCTGTGAATTTTAGTGCAAAGCACGTACAAAAATTGCAATGGCAATTCGATACGGAAATAACTGGTGCTGGTGCTTCGGGTGATATCTGGATTGACGAAGTTCATATCTTGGGTATGCCTCCTGTTGCATTGAAAGGTTTGACAATTCAACCTATTGATGATAACGAGTTGAATGAAGATGATTATGCTGACAACATCGACCCAATGAAAATTCCTATCGCGAGTGGAAAAGTTAGTGATACATTATATTTGGAAGTAGTTCCAACTCCAGATGATGCTTCTTATCCTGTAGTGTTCTGGTCTTCTTCAGATGAGGATGTCGTTACAATTGATCATCGTGGTCGTGTGCTTGGTGTTGGTTACGGCGAGGCTACAATTACTGCCCGTTCAAAAATGCACCAAAATATTTCTACGACATTCCAAGTAAAAGTTCCTGCTCCGTCAATTTATCCTACAGCAATTGATTTTGAAGAAGATTCATACGAAGTTGGAATAGGGGAAACGACTACGATTATACCAAATTTCACTCCTCAAAACACAAACGAAACGGCGTTGACATGGAAATCTTCTGACGTGACAAAAGCAACTGTTTCTTCTTCGGGTGTGGTAACTGGTATTTCTGAAGGAACGGTTGAAATTACTGCTACAAGCGTTGAAAAAACGAATGTTAAGAAAACCGTTACGGTAACAGTTAAAAATAACGCTGTTGCACTCGAATCTATCACGCCAGATAAAACATCGGTGAAGATTCCTGTCGGTGAAACATCTACAATCAATTTGACATTTTCACCAGACAATGCTACAAACAAAAATGTAACATGGACAACTTCCGACCCGAATATTGCCACTGTCGCTGATGGTGTGATTAGTTCGGTTGCCGCTGGAACATGTACTATTACGGCAACGTCTGAGGAAAATCCAGAAATCAAGGCTGAAATTGCCGTTGAAATTGAAAATATATGTGTTACTTCTATCACTTTGAACGAGACTTCAATGACATTGGATGTTGATAGTGAAGAAGATTATGTGGTTTCTGTTACTGATTACACAACAAATTATGATTTAACTCCTTCGTTTAAATTCTCATCAAGCGATACAAAAGTTCTTCGTGTTGATAGTGGTACTGGAGAATTAACTATACGAAGTGTTGGTACTGCAATTGTGACGGTAACTTCTGAAGATGCATGTCAGAATACAGCTACTTGCGAGATTATAATTGAGAAATCGGCTGTGGCTGTAACAGGTGTTACTTTGGATAAAACAACACTCACATTGACGGAAGGCGACAATGCTTCGTTGGTTGCCACAGTTGCTCCAGACGATGCTTCTGATAAATCAGTGTCTTGGGAGTCAAGCGCTCCAGCTATCGCTACGGTTGATCAAACAGGTAAAGTTACCGCAGTTGCCGCTGGTTCTGCCACAATCACGGTAAAAACAACTGATGGCGAGAAAACTGCTACATGCGAGGTTACTGTTGAGGCTGCTGTTGTTGCCGTTACTGGTGTAAGCCTCGACAAGACTACAGCAGAAATGTTGGTCGGTGGCGATGATTTGCAACTGGTTGCTACTGTTGCCCCTGCCGATGCAACAAATAAAGAAGTGGAATGGTCAACTTCAAATAGTAAAATTGCGACGGTTGACGAAACAGGTAAAGTTACCGCTGTTGCCGCTGGTAGTGTTACTATCACAGCAACAACAAAAGACGGTGGTAAAACAGCATCATGCACAATCACCGTTACAGTTCCTGTTTCTGGCGTTACATTGGATGCCACAACCAAGACGGTTGTTGAAGGTGACCAATTCGATTTGGTTGCTACGGTTGCTCCGGACAACGCTACCGACAAAACGGTAACATGGAGTTCCGACAACGAAACTGTTGCTATTGTGAATGGTTCGGGTACGGTAACTGCCAAAGCTCAAGGTGAGGCAAATATCACTGTAACTACAACTGATGGTTCAAAAACAGCAACTTGTAAGGTTACGGTTGAAAAGAAAATAATTCTGCCAACAACAATTTCTATGGCGGCTTCGCTTGGTTTTGTTGATGGTGGTGATCCACAAACGCTTACAGCGACTGTTCTTCCTGCCGATGCCGACGATAAAACTATCGTATGGTCGTCTTCCGATGAAACTGTTGCCACTGTTGTTGACGGCGTGGTAACACCTCAAGGTGTTGGAAACTGCGTGATCACAGCAAAATGCGTTGCTAATGAAAATGTAACAGCAGAATGTGCTGTAACGGTAACAGCAAGTACGGTGGCTGTTACAGGCGTTTCTCTTGACCAATCCACATTGGAAATCACCGAAGGTGAACACGCTTCGTTGAAGGCTACGGTTACACCTCCCGATGCAACGAACCAAAACTTGATTTGGTCTTCGGATGCCGAAGCTATCGCTACGGTTGAAAATGGTGTTGTTAACGCTGTGAAAGCTGGTTCTGCTGTAATTACTGTAAAAACAGAAGATGGCGGTTTCTCAGCTTCATGTACGGTAACGGTTAATGCGGCTGTGATTGCAGTTGAAGGTGTTACATTAGATAAGGAAACTGCTGATTTGACTGTTGGCGGTGATATTACTTTGGTTGCTACGGTTAAACCAGCTGAGGCTACCAATAAGGAAGTTACTTGGTCAACTTCGGATGATAAAGTTGCAACGGTTGATGCCAATGGTAAAGTTACTACTGTTGGAGCTGGTTCGGCTACTATTACGGTAACAACGAAAGATGGTGGTTTCACTGCAACATGTAAGGTTACGGTAACAAATGCTGTTGTTGCGGTTACAGGTGTTTCTTTGGATAAAAACACATTGTCGCTGACCGAAGGCGAAACTGCGACCTTGGTTGCTACAGTTGCTCCAGAAAATGCTACAAACAAGAAAGTTACATGGAGTTCCGATGATGCATCGGTAGATGTTGACCAAACTGGTAAGGTTACTGCAAAATCAGCTGGTTCAGCTACAATCACTGTTGAAACTGAGGATGGTGATTTCTTCGATCAATGCGAGGTAACAGTTGTTGCTGGTACGATTGCTGTAACGGGTGTTACTTTGAATAGTAATGCAATCTCATTGAAGGTTGACGAAACTGCAACATTAGTTGCTACGGTTGCTCCAGAAAATGCAACAAATAAGAATGTTACATGGAGTTCAGATGCTCCTTCGATTGCTTCAGTTGACCAAAATGGTAAAATAACTGCACATGCTGAAGGTAGCGCTACAATTACTGTAGAAACTGAAGATGGCGACGGCGAAATCTATGCTCAATGCGAGGTTACTGTGGTTGACGATGCGGCTGTGGTTGTTTCGGCAATTGAATTGAACTATACTGAATTGGAATTGAAAGTTGGCGGTGGTAAGGAAATCAAAGCTACTGTTAAATATTCCGATGGTTCATCTTCAACAAAAGAAGCTGTGGTTTGGACAACCGACAATTCTGATGCTATTGATTTGGACGAAGGTTGGGTTGACGCTCTTGAAGAAGGTGTTGCTAACGTAACTGCTTCGTTCGGCGGTAAATCTGCAACTTGTGTGGTAACGGTTATTTCAAACATCACTACTGTTGCTGTTACGGGTGTAACATTGAACAAGACAGAGGCTTCAATCACAAAAACTGGTTCGTTGACATTGACTGCTACGGTACTTCCAACCAACGCAACTAACAAGAAGATTACGTGGAAGTCTTCTGACGAATCGGTTGCAACTGTTTCTGATGGTGCGTTGACAATCGTTGGTTTAGGTACTACTATAATAACAGTAACAACTGAGGACGGTGAGAAAACAGCAACGTGTACGGTAACTATCACCGATGTACTTGCTACTAATATTATTATTGACAACGCTTTGTCGTTGACAGTAGGTGAAACTGGTTCTATCGAATTGCATATTCTTCCTGCCGACGCTGCTCAAACGGCAACGTGGAAATCAGACAAAGAGTCTGTTGCCACAGTTGATGCTAACGGTGTGGTAACAGCGGTAGCTGCTGGTACGGCTAATATTACTGCCACTACAACTGATGGCACAAACTTGACTTCTGATCCATGTGTGGTAACTGTTTCTAACATTAAGGTTTCTACTGTTTCGCTTGCTCAGGAATCTGCAATTGTTCGTATCGGTTCTTCAATCACTCTTACTGCTACGGTAAGTCCTGATAATGCTACGAATAAGAAAGTGAACTGGTCTTCGGCTAAGGATTTCGCTACAGTAGCCGATGGCGTGGTAACTGGTGTTTCTGCCGGAACTACTACTATCACGGCAGAAAGTGATGAAGATAAGTACATTAAGGCTACTTGCTCTGTTGAAGTTGTTGACGCTTCGGCTTTGCAGACTGAAATAGCAAATGGTAACGATGCTCTTGCTTCCGCTGTTGAAGGTACAGAAATAGGTACATACAAACAAGGTTCAAAAGCAATCTTCAGTGCTGCTATTGCAACTGCTCAGGCTGTGTTCGACAACGCAACTGCAACCCAGTCACAAATTGATATGGCATTGAGCACGTTGAAGGCTGCCGCTAAAACATTCGCTAAGTCTATCAATGCTAACGAAACGTTGATTTTCGATGCCGATATGGAACAAGAAAATATGACGTACATGGCTACATACTGGTTCTCGTTCAACGATAGCGAACCAGGTGGTTCATCTGTTGTTACTCCATTGTCAACGGCTTCCGCTCCATTCGAAATGTCGGCTCCGGGCTACGATGGCAAAGGCAAGGCTGCTATGATGGAATATGTATTGAGCGGACATGATGATCTTGGTTACAATGCATTCGTTGGTATGGGCTTGAACTTCAAGGAACCTGCTGGAAAGGCCTTCGACATGAGTGGTTCTACTGGTATTTCATTCTGGATGAAGAACGACAGCAATGTTTACATTGAAGTTGAAGAGACTGGTATTGAAGATGCGTGCGACTACTACGTTTACATTACTGAAATTCACAAAGAATGGACGTTGATAGAATTGAGTTGGAGTGATTTCGCACAATATACATGGGGTAAACAAGTTCCTTGGGATTTGTCGAAACTTACAAAATGTCAGTGGAAAGTTCAGGAAGCTGATGGTGAGGCTGGACAAGTTTGGATTGACGAAGTGAAGATTTTGGGCGTTGCTCTTGATTTGCCGGAAATCTTGAACCGCACTCCGCTTTATACAGCTATTGCTGATGCTCAGGAATTCCTTGATGCTGCTGTAATCGGCGATGCTGATGGAAACTATCCTCAATCGGCTGCAACTGCTTTGACTTCGGCTATCGCTAAGGCTCAAGGTGTGGTTGATGATAACACTCTTGAACATCAAACTCAAATTGATGCCGCTGTAATTGAAATGAATGCTGCTCTTGAAACATTCAAGAATAGTGTGATTTCTCTTGCACCAGTTGACAAGTCAGCGTTGGAAGCTAAAATACAAACAGCTAACAACTACTATCAAACTGCTCAGGAAGGTAACGAGGAAGGCAAATACTTGGTTGGCTCTAAAGCTACTTTGAAGGCTGCAATTGATGAAGCTACCGCAGTATTTAATTCTGAATCGGCAAAACAAGCAGAGGTTAACAGCGCTACATCAGCATTGAGCGATGCAATCGATGTGTTCCTTGCTTCGAAATATGTTCCTGGTGTTGTGAACAAAACTGCTTTGAAAACAGCTATCACCGAAGCTAATTCGTTGTATAGCTCTGCTGTGGAAGGTACTCAGAAGGGTAACTATCCTGCTGGTTCAAAATCTACATTGTATTCGGCTATAATATCTGCACAAGTTGTTTCGGGTAGCTCTACTGCTACACAAGACGATGTTGATGCTGAAACTGCTGCATTGCAGGCTGCAATTGAACTGTTCAAGTCATTGGTTATCACCGTTGATAAGTCAGTTTTGGTACAGACAATTGCAACAGCTAACACAGAATTAGCGAAGGCTGATGGTAATACTGGCGATGAACCAGGAAATTATCCGCAATCTGCTGTAACTGCATTCACAGGCGCAATTGCTGATGCTGAAAATATCCGTGATAATGCAGGCGCAAAACAAGGAAGCATAGATGCGGCTGTTTTGTTGTTGAAAGAAGCAATCGAAGAATTTAAGGCTTCGGTTATTCCAGGTCTTGTTGATATTTCCGAGTTGGAAGCATTGATTGCTGAGGCTGACGATTTGCTTGAAAATACGTTCAATGCGCATTTGTTCAGATTGCAACAAGTAGAATTGGTTAACTGCCGTTCATCAGCTCGTACTGAAGTTGCTAAAACAAAACACGATGCTGACAATGTTATGGCAATTATGACACGTTTGTCGGATGCTATCGAAGAATTCAAGAAAGCGAAAGCTGAGCATCCTGATGAAATTGATGCCATCGATGATGTAACTACAATTTCTTTGTCGGCTTATCCGAATCCATGTACTACATCGATTCAGATTTCGGCAGGAAAAGAAATCGCATCGGTTGCTATTGTAAATCTTGCAGGTGCTACACAATTCGTTGTAAACGTAAACGATACAGAAGCATCTATCTCAGTATCAACAATTAAATGTGGTATCTATTTCGCAAATGTTGTTTATGCTGATGGTACTGTTGGAACAGTTCGTTTCGTAAAACAGTAAGCAATAGTATTCACTAATAAAAAAGGCGAATCTTCGGGTTCGCCTTTTTTTGTTTCATAATCTTGTCAAAATCCATTCGCATAATCATCTAATTCAGACAATTTTATATAATTTTGAACCGAATTAGGATTCGTCCTTGACTAAATACATAGAACTATGCAAGACTTAT
This sequence comes from Bacteroidales bacterium, assembly GCA_017552705.1. Classification (GTDB taxonomy): domain Bacteria; phylum Bacteroidota; class Bacteroidia; order Bacteroidales; family UBA1715; genus UBA1715. The sequence goes on along the minus strand of JAFZOY010000003.1, from coordinate 13,974 downwards.
TGATATACAATACGTTAACAAGACAAAAGGAGTTGTTCAAACCGCTTCATGCACCACACGTGGGAATGTATGTGTGCGGTCCAACGGTGTATGGCGACGCTCATTTGGGACACGCTCGTCCAGCAATCACGTTTGACGTGCTGTTTCGTTACCTTACACATCTTGGCTACCAAGTGCGCTACGTTCGCAATATTACCGACGTGGGACACCTTGAACACGATGCCGACGAAGGTTAGGACAAGATTGCAAAAAAAGCCCGTTTGGAGCAAAAAGAGCCAATGGAAGTGGCACAATACTATACCAACCGTTTCCGTAACGCAATGGCGGCTCTCAACGTGCTTCCGCCAAGCATAGAACCACAAGCATCAGGACATATTATTGAACAAATCAATTTTGTAAAGAAAATTCTTGATGCCGGCTATGCTTACGAAAGTCAAGGCTCAATTTATTTTGATGTGCGTAAGTTCAACAAAGATTTTCATTACGGAAAACTTTCGGGACGCAACATTGACGAACTTTTGGCGACAACTCGTGAACTCGATGGTCAGGACGAGAAACATTGCTCGCTTGATTTTGCATTGTGGAAAAAAGCTCAACCAGAGCACATTATGCGTTGGCCTTCGCCTTGGAGCGACGGTTTCCCTGGCTGGCACATGGAATGTTCCGCAATGGGTACGAAATATCTTGGCGAATCATTCGACATTCACGGCGGCGGTATGGATTTGACTTTCCCACACCACGAATGCGAAATAGCACAGTCAACGGCGGCTCTCGGCCACGAAACGGTGAAATATTGGATTCACAATAATATGATTACCATCAACGGACAGAAGATGGGCAAGTCATACAACAATTTCATCACGCTCGATGAGTTCTTCAACGGAACGCACGAGAAGTTGGAACGTGCCTATTCGCCGATGACCATCCGTTTCTTCATTTTACAGGCACATTACCGTAGCACCGTTGATTTCAGTAATGACGCGTTGCAAGCTGCAGAAAAAGGTTTTGCCCGTTTGGTTGACGCATACAACCGTTTGCAGAAAATTACGCCAAGTGCCACGTCAACCGTTGATGTGAAAGGTCTTCGCGAACGTTGCGAGGAAGCCATGTGCGACGATTTGAACACACCTATTGTGATTTCAAACTTGTTCGATGCAACCAAGGCTATCAATTCCGTAACCGATGGAAAAGCGACTATTTCAAAAGGGGATTTGGATGAACTCAAACAAACCTTTGAGGTGTTTGTAAAAGATATTCTTGGACTTCGTGTTGAGGAAAGTAATAATTCGCAGGACAAGGCCTACAAAGGTGCTGTTGATTTGCTTTTGGAAATCCGCAAGCAAGCCAAAGCCAATAAAGACTGGGCTACAAGCGATAAAATCCGCGACGAATTGGCGAATCTCGGATTTTCGGTGAAAGATACAAAAGACGGATTTGAGTGGAGTTTATAGTGCTTTTGGGAAAATAAACAAAATGAATAAGAATCATTTGTAATGTTTTTTCAGAAACACGTGTGCAAATTCAATTTATTCACTACATTTGTAGTGGTCTAATATTCGAATGTTGGAGCGAAGGCTCCATATCAAATTGTTAATGTATGGAAAATTATTTCATTGAAGGTACAGAAGACACCCCGCAGATTGAATTTAATGCCGAATCATGCGTTTTCTCTATTTCGGGACGCTCGCTACCAGAAAATGCAATAGACTTTTATGCTCCAATTTTAGAGTGGGTTGACAAAACTCTCAACGAAAACGAGCGTCATACCTTTACGTTCGAAATTAAAATTGAATATTTCAACACATCGTCGTCGAAACAATTGGCGAAATTCTTCCTTACAATCGAGAAATATGTTGAAAAACACGACATTGCAGTGAATTGGTTCTATGAAAAAGAAGATTTGGATATGTTGATGTCGGGTAACCAATATTCGAAATTCCTTAAATTAAAATTTACGTTCATAGAATATTAATCCAATGTTGAACTACATCATTTGGAACGTTGACCCTGAAATTTTTAGCGGTTTGCATATCCGTTGGTACGGACTTTTCTTCGCAATAGGTTTTTTTATCTCCTATCTCTGCATAAAAAAAATATTCATCCGCGAGAATCTAACCGCTAACGATGCCGATAATCTCACGTTTACGACGTTTTTTCTTCTACTGATAGGATTACGGTTGGGACATTGCATTTTCTACGAACCTGACGTGTATTTTGGCCCGTATTTGAAATTATTCAAATCGGACTGCACGTTTGTTACGGGACTCGAAGCCTTCCCTGATATGGGCTGTACGGTCACGTGGCACGATTTGGCCCGTTGGCTGATGGTGTGGGAAGGCGGTTTGGCGAGCCACGGCGGAGCAATTGGGTTGGTGTGCGCATTCATTTGGTTTTCTCGTAAATCGGGAAAATCGTTTATGTGGGTAATGTCGCGTGCCGCGGTGGTGATTCCGTTTACTGCGTTTTTTGTAAGAATGGGAAATCTTATGAATTCCGAAATCTATGGAGTAGCGACAACGCTTCCGTGGGGTTTTGTGTTTGTGCGCGATGCGGCTATCCAGACAAACGCCGCGGAACTTTCGAATATTATGGCTCAGGCAGGACTTGTCGCTTCGGAGTCGGTTGAATCGTTGCAGGCGTTTCTCTCAAATTGTTTGCCACTACAAGCAGCTTCATTTGAAAGTTTACTGGATGTGTTGTTGAAATACCATTTTTTGAATGCCGAACAGGTTAATCCATTTATTGATGCGTGTGTGCAGGCTGGACTTCTTACCACGAATCATCCGACTCAAATTTACGAAGCCCTTACGTATCTTACGTTAGGTGGCATTCTTGTGGCGTATTATCAACTGCGGACAAAACACAACAAACCAGTTTCCGATTATGTGATTTCAGCGATAGCCTTTTTTATGTTTTTTGCCACCCGTTTCTTCGTGGAGTTTATCAAAAACAATCAGGTTGAGTTTGAACAAAATATGACACTCGATATGGGGCAATTGCTTAGCCTTCCGTTTATTTTGTTTGGGTTTGTGTGGGTTGTATTGGCGATTCGCGAAAAACGCAAGGCAAATCAAACTAACGTATGAGCCTGCTTTCCATAATTTGGGATGTGTCGCCCTACGTTCATCGTTTTACCGAAACGTATGCTATTCGATGGTATGGAATATGTTTCGCATTGGCCTTTGTATCAGCATATTATGTCGCCTATTTCATTCTTCGGAAGGAACATTATTCTGAGTCAACCATTAATAAAATTGCCATTGTCGCTCTTCTTGGAGGTGTGATTGGCGCACGGTTGGGACATTGTATTTTCTACGAGCCAGCATATTATCTTGCAAATCCAATAAGAATCCTTCGCATTTGGGAAGGGGGAATGGCAAGTCATGGCGGTTCCGTTGGCATTATGTTGGCAATTATTTTCATCACCCGAAAAGACCTGTCCTATAGGACTATACTTGCGCGAATTCTTTTGGTTACGCCGCTTGCTGGTGTGTTTTTCCGCTTCGGAAATCTTATGAATTCCGAAATCTATGGGACTGTTACCAACCTTCCGTGGGGATTTGTGTTTGTGCGAAGCCATGAGGTGCTGGTTGGTGCGGAGCAGGCCGTGCCACGTCATCCAACGCAGATTTACGAAATGATTTGCTATGCATCGTTGTTTGTGGTGTATATGTGGTATTGCATAAAAAAGCTTCGACAAAATTCCCCATTCTCCGACCACTTTATAATTGGAATGTTTGGGGTGTGGGTGTTTGGCGGACGATTCTTGATAGAATTTCTAAAAATGCCGCAAGTCTCTTTTGAGCAAGGGCTACCGCTTAATATGGGGCAATTGCTTAGCCTTCCGTTTATTCTGTATGGGCTGTATGAATTGTATTTATACAGAAAACAAGTAAAGGAACAGTTGTAGAAATTCTACCACGTTCTTCCTTTGCTCTGCGTTTGGCGTTTCTTTCTGGCTGCCTCTTCTTTGCGTTTTTGCACCATCATTCTGGTGAAAGTTTCTTGGAAATTGTCGGCAGGAGTAGGAGCCGAAATCATTTCAATTTTTCCGGATTTGTCGAGCAACATATAGGTAGGCATACCGCGCAGTTTGTATTGCCGCCCGATTTCAGGATTGTCGCCGGCATATAGGAATGTCCAGTTGTATTGGGGATTTGCCTTTCGGAACGAACGGAAATCTTCAAACGTTTTTTCGTAACTGAGTGTCACAATGCTCAGGTCACGTTTCGTTTTTTCGTTCATTTTCTTGAGCACCTTATAATCCTTAATGCATGCGTAATTTTCTGAACGACAGAAATTTAGATACACATATTTCCCTTTGAATTTATCCAACGTGTATAGCACACTGTCTTGGTTGTAGAGTTCGAAATACGGTGCTTCGTCGTGAAATTCCAACAGAGTATATTTCTTCTTGATGTTTTCGGCAATGTTTCTATGTTCAGGGATTGTCGAAATAATAATAACAGAGTCAAGTGTTTGATACACAGGCGCTGGCGGAAATACTTCGGGGTCTTTCAAACAATCATCCAAACATTGGAGAAGGAACAACTCTTTGAGCGTGTCGTTGCGGAAAGCGATGATTTTCTCCATTGTTTTTTTGAACATTGTGGGACTTTTCCCGTAGATGATGTCGACTTTAAGGTTTTTGCCTATATCGCGGCTGTGGTTGTTGTTTATATAGTCCTTCCACATCATTTTAAACAAATTCATATAGGCGGGGTTGTAGTAGTGGAATTTCTTGTTCAGATAATGTTTGCGTGTCACGCTCATGTTGTCACGTTGGTACACCATGTAGCGCAAGGCGTACATTCGGTAGTTTTTATATACGTTGAAAAATTCATCATCGTATTTTGCAAACATTGTATTTACCTGGTTTTCAAGTTCTTCAACTCTTGATTTGTCGTGGGTGAGGAACACATCGTAGCCTTTTTCACTCAAGAATGTTTCAAAAACAGAGTTGAACGATAAAATAAGAATGTTTATGTCGTCGGGATCGCTGTTGATTACACCTAAACTGATGTCGGTTGGCTCGTAGTATGGATTCAGTTCTTCAGCCAATGTTTTCTCACGGTAGGGAGGCATTGCAAGTTCATATTCTTTGCCTGGCGACACAAACAAAAAGGCTTTGTAGATGCCTAAATACATATAAATTTCACGGGTTGTCGTGCATTCAAATGTGAACGAGAAATAACCAGTCGCATCGGCAGTGAATGTGCCAAGCAGTTCTTCGTTTTTTGTGAAATAGTCGGAATATTGATATACGCTGATAGTTTGGTTGGCGTATTCTTCGCTACAGCCTATAATGGTCGCCGTTTGTGCCGACGCAACGATTGATATTAGTAATGTTGTGATAAAAGCGATGAATGTTCGCATCAATACCTATCTTGTCTAAATTCTATCTGTGCAAAAGTAATAAATTAACTTGATGTTTTTCGTTGTAACGCATAAAAAAGCGTATATTTGCCCCAGTTGGCTCTGTAGTTCAATGGATAGAATAGTAGTTTCCGGAACTAGTGATTAGGGTTCGATTCCCTACGGAGCTACGAAGTTTAAATTCAAGTTATTGATTATCATTAACTTGAATTTTTGTTTTACGGAGATTGCAGTCTTTTTCGAAAAGAAATTGTTATTGCTTGTAGCCTCCTGAAAGTACTTGTTTGTATTTGTCGGTATTTTGTAGGTATTCTTGTGCTTTAACAATGCAAGGGTCGCTCTGCAAGTGGTACTCAATCACTCCTCGTTCGTTATATAAATGTTTGATAATGAGCGACTCCAATGCTTTTGAAATACTTGTTTTGTCTGTTTGTAATTGTGTTTGGCGTTGTGCCTTAATTTGCTTTTGCAGCTCTTGGATGGATGCTGAAAGGTCGAGTTGTTCCTTTTTTGCTTGTGCAGCCAATTGGTTGATGCATTTTTCGCTTTCGGAATTAAACGAATCCTGTGCGGTAGTGTAGAAATCAATAAATTTCTTGTAGTCGCTGTCGGATAATTTGAATGTTTTTGGTTGAATTGATACTGTGTCGTTTGCCGAGTAAGTTGTGTTCACAAAGTCGAACAAAACAAATTCCTTGGTGAGCGTTTTGAGTAAGGCCGATGTAGTGTCTTCCGTCACAATAACGTCGGGAATAATGCCGCCTCCGTCTTTTACTGGACGGTGGTTGCGTGTATAGAATGTCCGTTGCAGTGAATCGGGCACTGTGGTTGGATTTCCTTGTTCGTCGCGGTGCGAATAATCTAATTTCTGAATGCATCGTCCGCTTGGAATGTAATATTTCGATGTGGTGATTTTTAATAGACAATTGTGTGCCAATCCTTTACGAGTTTGCACAAGTCCTTTTCCAAATGTCTGTTCGCCAATAATTACGGCTCTGTCCAAATCTTGCAATGCTCCCGACACGATTTCCGAAGCCGAAGCGGAATGCGAGTTCACAAGCACTACTAATGGGATTGTGGTGTTGAATGGCTCCGCCATTGTTGGAAATTTTGAGTTTTCGGTGGCATTTTGTCCTTTGGTGTAAACAATTCTTTCGCCTGCCGGGACAAACATGTTCACGATTTTTATGGCTTCGATGAGGAGGCCGCCCGGATTGTCGCGTAGGTCAAGCACAAGCCCTTTAGCACCTTTATTGGTTGTAAGTTCTGTGCAGGCCGAAAGTACATTGTTGGCGCAATCCTGCGAAAATTCATTGAGTTTCACATATCCAAAATCGTTGGAAATCATGCCATAATATGGTACGCTCGTCAGTTTGATTTTTTTGCGTTCAATGGCAAATGATTTTCGTTCGCCGTTGCGTAGAATACCTAAACGAAGCGTTGTACCGGCTTGTCCCTGAAGTAGTTCTTTGCTTTCTTCGGTTGGTTGGTTCACAATGGAATGTCCGTCAACTTCCACAATATAGTCGCCCACGCGTAAACCGCTACTTGCGGCGGGGGAGTCTTCTAAAATATCGACAATCATCAGCGATTTGTTGCGCTCGGCAACCGTAGCCCCGATGCCGCCATATTCACCTTTAGTCATCATTGTGAAGCGTTCCACATCGGATTCGGGGATAAAGTTTGTGTATGGATCGAGCGTTTTGAGCATTTCTGTGATAGTACGATCCATTATGTCGCCTGGTGCGAGTTCGTCAACATACGAGTTGGAAATCTCTGTAAACAATGAGTAAAAGATGTCGAGATTTTTTGCTGTTTCAAAATCTTTTGTGTCGTCGTAGCTCAAAAGAGTGAGCGGTGACACAAACAGCAAAACCAAACAAATGATACGAGTTATTTTTTTCATAGTCAATAGTTTAAGGAACAGGATCGTAGCCAGAGCCTCCCCATGGATGGCAACGAAGTAAGCGTTTAAGCAACAACCAGCCACCTTTGAATATTCCATATTTCTGGATTGCCTCAATGCCATATTGCGAACACGTGGGGGTGTAGCGGCAGGCATTCGGCAAAAAGGGCGAAATGCACCATTGGTACAACTTTATCGGTAGTATGAAAATGCTACTAATGATGGTTCGCATGTTCAACAATTTTTTGAAAACAAGAATCTATTTTTTGTTCCAAAACGGATTGCTCGGTTTTAGAATTGCTGCAATATACGATTAAAATTTGTACTGAAAGGTGTTCAAATTTGTTTCGTTGAAAAGAATGTCTTACCCCTTCGCGAATACGGCGTTTCAGCAGATTTCGGTCAACCGCGTTGTGGAATCGCTTTTTAGGAACGGAGATTGCCACTTGGAAATTTGCCGAGTCGGATTGTTCCGCAATATATAAAAATCTAAGGGGGTAACTTGTAATAGATGTACCCCCTTTAAGAACCGCATTGAACTCTTGTTCGTGCGAAAGTTTATGTTCGTGAAGGAACCCCACGATTATTTTAGTTTTTTTACAAAATCTTCCAGTGCCGATGTCATTGAAGTGCATTTGATTGTAGGAGCAGGAATGTCGAGTTTGAATCCAGCGTCGATCACAGCCTTTCCTGTGGTTGAACCAAATGCCCCGATGTATGTGTTTTCTTGTTTGAAATCCGGAAAATTCTTTTTGAGCGAAGCTATTCCCGCAGGGCTGAAGAACACAAGAATATCGTAGTCCTTGATGTTCACATCCGACAAATCGCTGCTCACAGTTCTGTAAAGGATAGCTTTTGTGTAATTGAATTTGTTTGCCGTCAGTTTTTCCGGAATTTCCGCTTTATGGATGTCGGAAAGTGGAACGAGGATTTTCTCGTTGATGTATTTCTTTGAAATTTCAATCAAATCGTCGAATTTTCCGTTTGCGAATACAATTTTCCGTTTGCGGAACTGCACGTATTTTTGGAGATAGAACGCTGTTGATTCTGAAATACACAAATATTTCATTGTCGCTGGCATTGTAACACGCAATTCTTCGCACATGCGGAAGAAATGGTCGATTGCCGTGCGGCTTGTGAACATAACTGCGCTGTGATCCAAAATAGAGATTTTTTGTTCTCTGAAATCTTTGGCAGTGAGGTCTTCAACGTGAATAAATGGTCTGAAATCTATTTGGATGTTGTATTTTTTTGCAAAATCCAAATATGGAGATTTTTCCGTTTCAGGCTTTGGTTGAGAGACTAATATTTTCTTTATTTTCATATGATATGTAATTCAGTGAAAACAATACTCGTTATAAATTTAACCAATAGCATTATCGGTAAAAATTCGAGCGTGCAAAAGTACAAAAAAATGTAAAATAACGATATGCGATTCTTCAAACTAATTTGAAATTCCCTATAAAGGCGGAACAAATAAAAGAGTCCAATCACCACATATCCTATTATTAATAATACATTCGGCGCAATAATCGAGGCTTTCACAAACGCCAAAGCTATCACTATGGGGTAAAGGCAGATGCCGAGTGCACGGTTAAACAAATACACGTTGAAGATGCATTCATGGGCGTATTCGTAGCGGTCGAAAATACCTGCAATCAAGTAGTAGAGCAATTTTTTGCAGAAATAGAGCACCAAAAAACATCCTGTGAAGATGCCTGTGCGGAAAATTGTCTGTAGCGTCGTGAGTTCCCAGTCTAAATTTATTTTGAATGCGAAGAATGTAAACAATCCCAAATTGAACGCAAATATGCATTGAAGGATTGTGGTGGCAAGTTGGGAATTCTCGCCTGCTTTGTGGAATTCTTTCTGTGCAAAGTTGAAATTGAATGCGTGGCTGAAAATAGATTCCGTACGTTTTTTGAATACTATTTTTGTGATTCCAAGCACTATCAAGCTGGCAAGCAATGACCAAAACATCCAACCGTTTTCCATTTGCCCGATTTTTGTGTAGTTGATGCGGAACACTTTGTCGTCGAATTCGGTAAACGGCACATCTTTCTGAACGACCTCTTGCTGCGTTGTGTCAACAGTTTCCACGACGGCAACGGTTTCCTGCACGCTGTCGGTGGCCATAGCAACGGTATCGATTGTTGATGCAATCGTTGTGTCTTGCTGGGCGGTTGCCAAGGAATCGTTAAAGTCCGCTGGGGTCACTTCCAACGTCGAACAACCTTTTTTTACGGGAAATTCAATTCTCGTGGTTGTATCGGCTGCCGAAAACAACGAAATCTGGCCAAATGTGTTCGCTTCCGAACCACTCAGCGAGTCAACGGACACCGTCTCATAGGTATTTGTAACGTTAGGCAAAGCTTTGTACATTAAAAACCGATGCAAAGATAGTAATCAATTGTGTTTTGTGATGTTTGCTGCGCTCCTTTTTTCAAATAATTGTGAACAACATCCACTTTTTGCGGTTTTTATGGCTAAAGTTTCTGTTTCAGCATTATTTGTTACTTTTGTGTCTGAAATTACAAGAATATGGTAGAACCTTTTTCAACGGAAATAGTGCCAGAAACGGCTGTGATTGTGGGAATTATGCTCCCGAGCCAAACCGAAATGCAGGTGCGGGAATATCTCGATGAGTTGGCTTTTTTGGCTGAAACGGCAGGTATTGTCGTTAAAAAACAGTTTTTGCAGAAATTACCGCAGGCTATTTCGAAAACATTTATCGGAAGTGGAAAAATCGAGGAAATAAATTCGTATCTGAATGACAATGAGGTTGATATGGTTATTTTCGATGATGAACTTGCGCCCACGCAGTTGCGTAACCTCGAAAAAGAATTGAACCACCCGATAGTGGATCGTACCAAACTGATTCTTGATATTTTTTCGCAGCGGGCACAGACTGCATACGCAAAAACGCAGGTGGAAATGGCTCGTCTGCAATATATGTTGCCCCGTTTGACGAGAATGTGGACGCACCTCGACCGTCAGCATGGTGGAGGAACTACTTCGCGTGGTATGGGTGAGTCGCAGATTGAAGTTGACCGTCGTATAATTCAGGCGCGCATTGCGTTTCTCAAAAATGAGTTGGGCAAAATCGACCGACAGATGATTACCCAACGGAAAAACCGCCAAAGTCTTATCCGTGTTGCCTTGGTTGGTTATACAAATGTTGGTAAGTCAACCTTGATGAATCTGATTAGTAAGTCGGAGGTGCTTGCTGAAAATAAACTGTTCGCCACTCTCGACACCACCGTGCGCAAGGTTGTGATCGACAATCTTCCGTTTCTGCTTTCTGACACGGTTGGTTTCATTCGTAAATTGCCCACAACCTTGGTGGAATCGTTTAAATCCACGCTCGATGAGGTTCGCGAAGCTGATTTGTTGCTGCATGTGGTTGATGTGTCGCACAAAAATTTCCAGGAACAAATTCAGGTAGTCCGCCAAACCATTGCCGACATCGGGGCGGGCGACAAGCCAGTAATACTTGTTTTTAATAAGATTGATGCGTTTACATATACGGAAAAAGACGAAGACGATTTGAGTCCGAAAACAATGGAAAACTATTCCCTTGATGATTTCAAGAATATGTATTTCGCACAGAAAGAACCATGTTTATTCATATCGGCGAAAAACAAAGATAATATTGAGGAATTCAGGAAAACCCTGTATGAGCGTGTAAAGGAAATGCATGCGATTCGTTATCCGTACAATAACTTTTTGTATTAGTTCCGGCTTGTAGGTTGTTGTTTATGATTCACAAAAAAAGGAAAGAGAACCACGCCCTTTCCTTTTTTATTAAACGCATTTCGCATTACGCATTGAGCATTGCGCATTCTGAATTATTTGATGCTTTCAATCAATCCAGGCAGTGCTAATTCAAATTTCACACCATACCAGTGGCTCTTGTCGTCTATGGTTTTTTGAATAGCGTCAACAGTGAAGTCAACTGCGATTTTGCCGGCTTCTTCAACCGATTTTCCAAGTACCATTGCCCCAGCAAAGCTGCTTGCGAATACATCGCCGGTACCGTGGAACATTCCGTTGATGAGGTCGCGGAAATAATAGTGTATTTTTCCTGTTGCTCCGTTGATTGATGCAATTCCTAATTTGCCTGGTTGCAAGTTCACGCCTGTAAGAAGAGCGTTTTTACAGCCAAGTGCGAGCAATTTCTTGAGAATACGTTCAATATATTCTTCTGTATGGTTGTCTTCAATATACTCTTCGTCAAGCATAAATGCTGCTTCTGTCAAGTTTGGCACAATCACATCGGCTTTCTTGCACATTTTTGCCATTTCTTTGGCGAAACTTGGCTCAAAACCTGGGTATAATTTGCCTTTGTCGCCCATCACAGGGTCGATTACTATGATGCTGTCAGGTTTTTTAAGCTCATCCATAATGTCGGCGATGTATTCCAATTGTTTTACACTGCCAACGTAACCTGTATAAAAGGCATCGAAGCGGATGTTTTCTTTTTTCCAATGTTCTTTAATTGCAGGAATATCGTCGGTAAGGTCGTGGAATGTGTAACCTGTGAAACCGCCAGTGTGCGTTGATAATATTGCCGACGGCAAAATAGCAGTTTCGATTCCCATTGCTGAAATAACTGGCAATGCAACCGTTAACGAGCATTGTCCGACACACGAGATGTCCTGGATTGTAAGTATTTTCTTTTCGTTCATAATAATTTTTTTGCAATGTTATACATTTATATTGACTTCAAAGCATAAAAATCTACTTTGATGGCGCAAATATATATATAATTTACTTAACCCACCAACACGGTAGGTTGAGTTTTGTAATATTTTTTACAAAAATAGAGCAACAAAAAAGAAAAAACGTATTTTTGCAATTATTAGAATAGAAAATGAAAAAGGTACTTATAATACTATTGTGTGCGTTTGTTGGTCTTCAAGTGATGGGACAGTCCCGTCCGTCGCCAAGTTCCAAATCTGCTGCGGCAAAAACTGCGAAAGAGAACCAGCAGCCCCGCAAAACATACGCCGAGCGTGTCGCTGATTCCATTGCTGGCCAGTATGGTCCTGATAATGTGTTGATTACCAATGTAGTTACAGTTGAATCATCGGTACAGAATGTTACTGCCACTGATATTACCATTGAACAGACAGTAATCACCAATGTGTTGATAGAGAATGTGATATGTAAATTCCTTACACTCACGAACGCTACAATTTCTGATTTAAAGATTAAGAATTGCCGAATCGAAGATTTTCTGATTGAAAATTCATCGATAGGTAGCCTTGCTGTGGAAGATTCCAAAGTTGATGCCTTTGAATCGGATGAAAGTACGATTCGCCGGCAAACGTTTATGTCAACCGAAAAAGCTGAAGAAGAAAAAGCTCCGGCAAAAACGTCCACATCAAAATCATCGACTTCAAAAACAAGTACAAGTCAACAAAATCAGTCGAAATCCTCTTCAAACAATAAGAAAAAGGGACAAATAAGAAGATAACTCCGTACGCTATCAGAAAGCCTTGAACATTACGCATTGAGCATTGTGCATTTTACATTACGCATTACGCATTATTCATTCCCTTCTTCCTTATTGTAATTTTTACACTATCCCGCCCGTCTTTTCTTGTTAAAATCTTGTTAATAAGCAAAAATGCCCTATATTTGCAGAATAATTGCAACAGAATTCAATTGTTCGTGTAACATTTTTCTCTTGCAATGAGTCTTATATGTATGTTTTGCAAAATAGTATGGCTATGAATAGAATGAAAAAACTATCATTGGTGCTTGTGGCTATTGCTACGGGGACCTTGTCGTTCGCTCAGAAGGATCTTATCATTTCTGGAGGTTCTGAGGTTTCAAGTTTGGTTTGTTCAAATAACTACGTGTTTGTGACAGGGTCGAATACGGGACCTGCTGGAGCTGGTAATGGAACTTTGGGCGTTGGTAGCACTGCCGATAACGTGTCGAAATGGACTCGTGTTCCTTTCCCTAATGGTGAAACTATGCAGCAGGTTAACTCGGGTTCGGGTAAATCCTTTATTGCATTAAGTTGCGGTAATAGCAAGAATAGAGTTTGGTGTTGGGGTGACAATAGCTCGGGACAATGTGGTCAAGGGAATACGAATGATAGGGTTATAACTTCACCGCATCAGGTTGTGGCTGGATGTTTGGCTGGTACAGAATATGACTGCGATGGGTATTTGTGTAATGTTGATGTTGTCTATGCTGGTAATGCCAACTCATTTGCCATATTGGGCGATGGTCAATATAAAGGAATGGTTGTGGCTTGGGGTGGTAATATGGCTGCGTATGAATCTTCCTTGGGTGTTGGACATAACAATAAAGTTTCATCTCCTGAATGGTGTATTGATTTGAATAACAAAAAAATAAAGAATATAGTCCAGATTTTCTCGGGTGACGATGCAACCCTTGCTCTTGATTCTGATGGTCATGTGTGGTCGTGTGGTGGTGTTCAAAAAACAAGCACAGGTTTAGGTCGACTGGCAAGCGGTGGGTATTGTGCACCGAATGGCAATAATAATGGACCAAGTAATAAATTTGGACTGGTCTATGAAAAAGCAGGTAAACTATTGTCAAATATTAAGGAAATTGCTGCAGGCGATGTTATGTATTTTGCACGTGATGCTGATGGTTATGTATGGGCTTGGGGTGATACATGGAACCATGCTTGTGGTTTAGGTGCAAACATT
>JAFZOY010000035.1 GCA_017552705.1 Bacteroidales bacterium | reverse complement strand
TCTCAATCTGGCTGATGGGACGGGGTGAAATTGAACTGGCAAAGAAACTGAATCCCGTAAATCTTTCCGACCTCAACAACGATGTGAGCAAGCTCCGTGAGATGAACAATGTGATTCTCGACGAATACCGCCAGACAAAAAAACGGGGAAAAATCCTTTCGTTCGAGGAAACCGCCGTTCTTGATGAAAAGAACGTTGTGTCGCTTGCTGCTGGCTCGTTAGGTGGAAAAGGACGAGGCTTGGCATTCGTTAACACGCTCATCAACAATATCGACATAAACCCCTACGCCGACAGAATGGCAATCAGAACGCCAAAAACCGCCGTAATCGGCACGGAAGAATTTGAGTTGTTCATCAAACATAATTTTGCAGGTAAGAATCTATTTTCCAAGGATTTATCGGATCAGCAAATCAAAAATATGTTCATTGCCGGACGACTTTCGGAAGATGTTCGACGAAAACTTGCGATTTTGCTCGAACAAGTTTCCAAACCTCTTGCAGTACGGTCGTCGAGTATTTTTGAAGATTCTGTGACACAGCCACTTGCGGGTGTGTTCAGCACATACATTATACCGAACAACGACAAGGATTTAACCAAGCGGCTAAATGACCTTGAAATTGCGATTAAATTGGTGTACGCGTCGGTTTACAGCGACCAAGTAAAGGAATTCTACAAATCAACAAGCCACAAACTCGAAGAGGAAAAAATGGCTATTGTGATACAAGAAGTTGTGGGCGACTACTACGACCAATATTTTTATCCTCACATTTGCGGCGTGGCACAGTCGTATAACTACTACCCGATTGCCCACATGAAACCAGAAGAAGGTTTTGCCGTGTGTGCCGTTGGACTTGGATTCTACATTGTTGACGGAGGAAACGCATATCGTTTTTCGCCCCATTATCCAAAGGTTGAGATAATGAGCACAAAAGACCAGATAAAATCCTCACAGACACATTTTTACGCCGTAGATTTCTCAAAGCAGGACGTGAACTACGTGCGCGACGGCGAACATGCCGCCCTCACGCTTTTACCAATTTCGGAAGCTGAAAAACACAAAACGCTTAACCACTGTGCATCAACGTATAACTATGAAAACGACCGTATTGAACCAGGGCTGTCGGTTTATGGTCCCCGTATTGTGAACTTTGCGGATATTCTTAAATATGACTACGCTCCGCTTGCGGAAATTCTTACGTTGATTCTGAACACCGTGCAAGAAGCGATGGGTACGCCCGTGGAAATTGAATTTGCGGTAAATCTGAACGACAACGAGGATGGTGTTCCTTCGTTCTATCTACTTCAAATTAAGCCTCTTACAGGTAGTTTACTCACCGAAAACGCATTCCCTGAAGTTCTGAAAAATGCGCCACAACTACTCCACACTACAACCAGTATGGGTAATGGCTTTATCGAGAACATTTGCGATGCTGTTTATATCAATCTTGAAAAATTCGACAAACTCCGCACACTTGAAATGGTTGCGGAAATCGAAAAAATCAACAAAAAAATGGTTGAGAAAGGCAGGAAATATCTGCTCATTGGCCCTGGACGCTGGGGCACAAGCGACAGATTTTTAGGTATTCCTGTAATGTGGTCGCAGATTTCGAATGCGAAAGTTATAGTGGAAATCAGCCTGTCGAACTTCCCTCTCGATGCATCGCTTGGCTCGCATTTCTTCCATAACATATCAACCATGAACATTGGTTATTTCGCTTTGGAACACATGAACGATGAAAACTTCATCAACTGGGATATTCTCAAGAGCCAAAAGGTTGTGGAACAGACCGAATTCTTCGTTCACGTACGTTTTGAAAAAAATCTTTGCGTGTATATGCAAGGAAAAGAACGAAGTGCCACTATCTTTGTAAACGAAACTTTATAAGAATTGTATGATTAATGTAGTTGTCATTGGAACCCACCACCTGCAAGCTGAAAGCATTGCGATGCTCATTGAGTCGAACGACGATTTCAAAGTGTTAGGAATTTATTCCCGCACTAACGATTTTCTTCATCAATCCTACAGCGAGCCCGTCCACATTGTAATTAAAAACATTCACAAAATCACAAGCGACGACATTTCCGATGTGGAAGCTATCCAACAAATCCATTTGAAGGCGAAAATTCTGATTATTTCGTACGCCGAAAACGAAGAAACCATATTCAACATTATAAAAGTTGGAGCAAAAGGATTCTTGTCGCACGATGCTACAAGTCAAGATTTATTCGAAGCAATTTACTCATTACGAAATGGTTACGACTATTTCAGTAAATGTATTACCAATATTTTGCTGAACCGCTACGTATCGTCGATTCAGAAAAACGAAAAGCCTGAAAACGAGGAAGTTGAAAAATTGAGTTCCCGTGAAATCGAAATACTTTCGTTGTGGGGAAGCAGTTATACGAACCCTGAAATAGCTGACACTCTGCACATTAGTATTCGCACTGTGGAAACACACAAAACGCACATTATGCAAAAACTCAATCTGAAAACACAGGTTGACCTTATAAAATACGCCATCAAAAACAACATTATAGATTTGTAATGCAAGGGAAATACGACATACTCATTGTTGGCAGCGGGCTTGGCGGATTGGTGTGTGCGTATATCCTTTCAAAAAAAGGTTTTAAGGTTGCCGTGCTGGAAAAACATAGCCAAATCGGCGGTTGCCTACAATCGTTCAAACGGGAGAATGTGAAGTTCGACACGGGAATGCACTACATCGGAAGCATGGAAGAAGGACAAATTCTCCACCGCTTTTGGAAATATCTTGGATTAACAGAATCGGTGCCGCTCCAACGCCTCAACACCGACGGATACGATGTGATTTCGCTAAACGGCACGGAATATAAATACGCTTCGGGCTACGACAATTTTATCGACACACTTGCAAAACAATTTCCCAACAATGTTGCGGATTTACAAACGTACATCAACAATGTACGCGACATTGCAAACGCCTCGCCGCTCTACAATCTCAGGAAAATCCAAAACAATGTTTTTATTGAGCCCGATTACATAAAAACCAGCGTAAACGATTTCATTGCAGGAGCTACGCAAAACACTGTGTTACAAAATGTTTTGGCAGGGAATCTACCACTTTACGCAGGTGTGAAAGATAAAACTCCAACCTACATCCACGCCCTTATCACCAATTTCTACATACAAAGCGCCTACAGAATCATTGGTGGAAGCGACCAAATCGCTAAATCGCTTGCACAATCCATCAAATCGTTTGGCGGCGAAATCATACCGTCGGCAGAAGTCGATAAATTTATCTGCAACAATGAACGTGCAACCAGCGTACTCCTTACCAACGGGGAATATATTGAGGCTAACAGTTTCATCTCGAATATCCATCCGCAAGTCACCCTCAGCAAAATCGACTCGCCTATGATTCGAAAAGCATATCGCCAGAGAATCAATGGATTACAAAACACAATTTCTAATTTTACGGTTTATATTATTTTCAAACCAAACACAACGCCATACCTTAACTACAATTATTACTACTATAAAAATGCCGATGTTTGGGCAGGAAACGATTATAATCCAGCGACTTGGCCGGAACAATTCCTATTCATGCACCAATGCAAGGAAGCAAACCAACAATTTGCCGAAAGCGCCGAACTCATCGGCTATATGCATTACGACGAAGTTGCCCAATGGGCTAATACAAAAGTGGGACGGCGTGGCGAAGCATACGAAGATTTCAAAAAACAAAAGGCTGAAAAAATGCTGCAAGAATTAGAATTGTCGTTTCCTGGCATTCGTAACTGTATTCAGTCGTATTACACATCAACTCCGCTTACTTACGAAAATTACACGAAAACGATGCACGGCTCAATGTACGGCATTATCCGCGATAAAAATTTTCCGACACAGACGTTGGTTTCACAACGGACGAAAATCCCCAATCTCTTCATGACGGGACAAAACATCAACTCGCACGGAATTTTAGGGGTAACGATTGGTTCGGTAATCACATGCGCGGAATTTTTAGGATTAAACGAAGTTATTCAAGAATTTTATGATTGACACTGAAATTTGACGACCTGAAGTCATCAGAAAACAGAAAATATTGTACATTTACGAAAACTATAAAATTGAATCGAATGAGAAAACAATGGTTATGTATGATTGGAGCCTGTTGCGTCCTTGCACTGTCAAGTTGCTCGTCCATGTACATTCCAAGCATGGTAAATGCTCCGTTACTCGCCGAACAAGGTGATTTACAAGGTGAACTATCGCTTACCACCAATGCTGTCCAATTTGGGTTCGACTATGCCATAACCGACCACTTGGCTGCTATGGCGGAAACAAATATTTCGTACGGAAACTTCACAAACGCCTACGACATATACACCAGCAAGGACGAAGATTCCACCCTGCTCGACCTTACGAACTGGGGAAAATTCAACAACCGTCACATTGAATTGGGCGTAGGCTATTTCAACATGTTCAACAACAACCATTTTAAGATGGAAGCATTCGGTGGTCTGGGATTCTGCCACGCTGACGATGAAAATGACTACCACACCGATGTTCTTGAAAAATATGATTCAAAATACACAATGATTTTTGGTCAGCTGAACACAGGATTTTCTTCAAAATTCTGCGACTTCGGACTGGCATTCCGTGTGGCTCCAACGTTCCACAACTTCCATTGGGAAACACACAGCGCCACCGACCCGACTCAAGACACATACGGGAAAGCAACCTTTTCTATGCTGCACTTGGAACCGCTGATATTCCTCCGCGCCGGCTACGACCACTTTAAAGTCTCGGCAAAAGTCGGATTATCGTTCCCGATTGAGTCGAATGCGCTTCAGGACTTGAACGACCAAGTACCAAATTCCATGTACACTAAATCAACATTGGTGCACATGTCAATCGGCGCGACATTGTTCTTCAATACGAAACAAAAATAATTATTATAAAATATGGCAGAATTTCATTATCAACCTATGTTCCCTCTTGGAGAAGACAAGACGGAATATTATTTACTGACAAAGGATTACGTTTCGGTAAGCGAATTCGAAGGTCACAAAATCCTAAAAATTGAAAAAGAAGGTCTGACGGCTATGGCAAACGCCGCTTTCCGCGATGTATCGTTCTTGTTGCGTCGTTCTCACAACGAACAGGTGGCTAAAATTCTTTCAGACCCTGAGGCAAGCGACAACGACAAATATGTTGCTCTTACATTCCTTCGTAACGCCGACGTGGCTTCAAAAGGAAAATTGCCTTTGTGTCAAGATACGGGAACGGCTATCATCCACGGCGAAAAAGGTCAGCAAGTGTGGACTGGCTACTGCGACGAAGAAGCTCTCTCGCTTGGTGTGTACAAAACCTACACCGAGGAAAACTTGCGTTATTCGCAAAACGCTCCTCTTTCAATGTACGAAGAAGTGAACACGAAATGCAACCTTCCTGCTCAAATCGACATTGAAGCAACCGAAGGTATGGAATACAAATTCTTGTGCGTAACAAAAGGTGGCGGTTCTGCCAACAAGACATATTTGTATCAGGAAACCAAAGCCCGCATTCAAAATCCGGGTACATTGGTTCCGTTCCTTGTTGAGAAAATGAAGACATTGGGAACGGCTGCGTGTCCGCCATACCACATTGCATTTGTAATCGGTGGTACTTCGGCTGAGAAAAACCTTTTGACGGTGAAATTGGCTTCAACGCACTACTACGACACGTTGCCAACAACAGGAAACGAATACGGACGTGCGTTCCGCGATGTTGAGTTGGAAAAACAAGTGTTGGAAGAAGCTCACAAAATCGGTCTGGGCGCTCAATTTGGTGGTAAATATATGGCTCACGACGTTCGCATTATCCGTCTGCCACGCCACGGAGCAAGCTGTCCAATCGGCTTGGGCGTAAGTTGCTCTGCCGACCGTAACATTAAATGTAAAATCAACGAACAAGGTATCTGGATTGAAAAAATGGACGACAATCCAGGCGAGTTGATTCCAAAAGAACTTCGTAACGCTGGCGAAGGCGACGTGGTGAAAATCAACTTGAACCAACCAATGAAAGACATTTTGAAAGAATTGTCGAAATATCCTGTTTCTACCCGATTGAGTTTGAACGGAACAATCATAGTTGGTCGCGATATTGCACACGCAAAACTGAAAGCCCGCTTGGATGCTGGCGAAGATTTGCCACAATACATTAAAGACCACCCAATTTACTATGCTGGACCTGCAAAAACACCTTCGGGAATGGCGTGCGGTTCAATGGGTCCGACAACTGCCGGCCGTATGGATCCGTATGTTGACGAATTCCAAGACCACGGAGGCAGTTTGATCATGTTGGCGAAAGGTAATCGCGCACAATGTGTTACCGATGCCTGCAAGAAACATGGAGGATTCTATTTGGGCTCGATTGGCGGTCCTGCCGCAATCTTGGCTCAAAACAACATCAAGTCAATCGAATGTGTTGAATATCCAGAACTTGGAATGGAAGCCATCTGGAAAATCGAAGTTGAAGACTTTCCTGCTTTCATCTTGGTTGATGACAAGGGTAACGACTTCTTCAAGAAATGGCAGCACTAATACTAAATTGTAAGAATATGAAAAACATTTTTAATCTTCAAATTCTGCCAACAATAGTAACACTATCATCTGCTGTTTTAATTGTGTCTTGTTCCGACTCCAATTCCAAGTCCGATGTTGTTGACCTTGGTCTATCAGTGAAGTGGGCGACAACAAATCTTGGCGCCAACAATCCTGAAGAACATGGCAACTACTACGCTTGGGGAGCAACAGAATCCCAAACCACATATTCTTGGGAAAACTATGTATATGGAGATGGTAGCGCAAATAAATTGACAAAATACTGTACAAATGCAGAATTCGGGGAAAATTCCTATGCCGATACACTTCTTGTGCTTGCAAAGTCCGACGATATAGCATCAACTACACTGGGAGGTTCTTGGCGTTTACCTACCCGTGAGGAATGGCAAGAATTATTTGCGAACACTACCTATAAATTGACGGAAGTAAATGGTGTAAAAGGCTATATCTTCACATCCACAAAGCAGGGTTTTACCGAAAAATCAATTTTTCTACCATTTGCAGGTCGTATGGAGGGAGAAAATGTTTTCGATGAAGGCACGTGGGGACTTTATTGGAGTTCTACTGTCACCGACAATCCAGCAGGAGCATACTATTTTAATGTAAACGAAGACAAAGACTTGAATGGTGTTGGTATGATTTATCGTTTTTATGGTCTTTCAGTTCGCCCAGTTTGTGACTAATTGTACTATAAACTCTTCAAAAGGTCTGGCGTAAATCGTCAGACCTTTTTTTGCGCAATGCTTTTTCTTGGGAAATACTTGATTTTTCAAGCGTGTTCCGTATATTTGCGAAAATTAAAAGTTATGAAAAAACTACTCAATTTTATTCTTGCCATTTTAGGTTTTGCAGGATGTAATGTCTTGGGAGGTGGAGAAGAATATGGCACACCATACGCTTCGTTCAAGGTAAAAGGTGTTGTAACCGATGGGAAAAATCCCATAGAAAATGTAAAAGTGAAATTGATAGAAATGTATCACGAGAATGAGTATGATCGGGCGGAACCAGATATAACCGACTCGCAAGGACGATTCGAAATCAAGAGTGGCAGTGAAATTTTTGACACATTAAGACTCAAGATTGTAGCCTCAGACCTGAACAACAACTATCAAAATGATACGGCAAACGTAGAATTTTATTGGAAAGAATTATCAGGAAAGAAGAAAGATGAAAAATGGTACTCCGGTTCTGCTGAGAGAACGGTGAACTTCACATTAAAAGAAAAGAATGACAAGTAAAAGAATCTCTTTTCGTAAAAAATTAGCTCTTGAAATAACAAAAATAACTCGTGCCGACGTGGCGCGGCAACATCCGTTACAGACATTGTTTTGGGAATGTACGCTTCGGTGCAATGCGGCGTGTCGCCACTGCGGAAGCGACTGCAAAGTTTCGCCCGAGAGCAAGGACATGCCTGTGGCAGACTTTCTTCGAGTAATCGATACTATAACGCCTCACGTAAATCCTAACCAGGTCCTTGTGATTTTCACTGGTGGCGAAGCGTTGGTACGTAACGATATTGAACAGTGTGGCATTGAACTTTATCGTCGTGGCTATCCATGGGGAATCGTCAGCAACGGTTACGTGCTGACCGAAAAACGCTTGCTTTCGTTACGCAAGGCAGGTTTGCACGCTATGACCATCAGCCTTGACGGATTTGCTGAAGCCCACGATTGGCTCCGTCGTGTGCCCAACGGATTTCAAAAAGCCACGCAGGCTATACAATTGCTTACCAAGACTACCGACATTGTTTGGGACGTTGTTACCTGTGCCAATCAACAAAATATAGATTCTCTTGCAGAATTCAAGGATTATCTTTTGAGTTTGGGCGTAAAACAATGGCGTATTTTCACGATTTTCCCAGTCGGTCGAGCTGCCGAAAATCCAGAATTGCAGTTGTCTGACGAACAATTCACTCAACTGATGAACTTTATTGCCGACACACGCAAGGAAGGTCGCATACACGTAAGTTACGGATGCGAAGGCTTTCTTGGAGGTTACGAAGCCGAAGTCCGCGATACGTTCTACCACTGCGATGCTGGCATAACCGTAGGTTCCATATTGCACGATGGCTCAATCTCCGCATGTCCGAGCATTCGTGCCGACTATTCACAAGGAAATATCTACCACGATGATTTTTTGACCGTGTGGGAAAACAAATTTGAAAAATTCCGCAATCGTTCGTGGATGAAAAAAGGCATCTGCTCCGATTGTAAAATGTACCGATACTGCGAAGGCAACGGATTCCATCTTCGTGACGGAAACGGCCACTTATTAGTCTGCCATTACAATCGGTTAGTGAAATAACCGTATTCTCTCCCCCGTAAACAAACAGCTAAAAAAAAGGAATTTCAATTGTAATTGAAATTCCTTTCCAATGAAAAAAATATTTACAACAAATTCCTAATTCAAGAATTTCTCACTTGGGTGGGCAACTGCAGAACGTCTTGCATCACGACTCTTCAATGCCAAATCGTGGATTTCGAAACTCAAAGTTACCTCGTGTGTACCACCGGTTGACAAACCAGCATTTGAAATAGTCATATCGTAACTATACAAGAATTGGTACAATTGTTTTTTGTCTTTTGAATATTTAATGTAACCAACAGTAAGAATCAATGCATCGAAGCTCTTTGTTTTCAAGCTATTAGCAATGTCTTCAATAGAAGCTTTCTTCATAAACTGTTTACGAGCCCAACAACCTAAATAAAGCGATGACATAAACGAAACTTTTGATGGAATTGTCGTGTTCAAACCAAATGTGAATGTTTTAGAACCTGATTCCGAACCTTTGAACCATTGATTTGCTTCAGCTTGATTTTCGAAGATGAAACCTGGGCAAATCAAGAAGTATCTGTTGTGGAAACCTTGACGGTTGATACGGAATTGCATATATCCGTGAAGGTCGAATTTCATAGGAAGTGGAGCTTCTTGTCCATCGTCAATCCACGACATATCTGGTTGAGAAAGGTGGTGGAATGCTACACCGAAAATACCTGTTGCCAAATATTTAATAGGTGTTTGTTTAATATTGAACTGAACAGCAGCACCAGCATTGTAATCGAACACACCTTGATGTTGGTGGGTTTCTTTGTCAGGATATACGAATTCAGTTTCATAAATTGCACCGAAACGAGGATCCAACTGGTCGGTGAACACCATATCATCGTAACTAATGCTCTTATATACATATTGAGCACCAGCACCAATTTGGAACATCAAGTCTGGCAACACGCGGATTTGTTTTGCATAAGCCAAACCACCCTGAAATGTGTTAAGGAAATTCTTTCCTTGTGAATTACGCACTAAGAAAGCACCGATACCTCCTTGAGCAAATTTCACATCAAAGTAGTCGAAACAAAGACTTTGAGTACTCCAATCTCCAGGAACAGCCGTCCACAAATGACGATCCGAAACTGTTCCGCGCAAACCAGGATTGATACCTGTCATCGCAGGGTTATAATAAGTTTCCTTCAGGTAATATTGAGAAAAGTTCGGATCCTGAGCTTGCAACATATTTGCGAATAGCAAAGATGATATTAGGGCAATAATAGAAATGTAAATTCTTCTCATTGTATTCTTTCTTATTATTTTCTATTCAATTTTTATTTTTCCTGCCAATTTTAGATACTATGCAGTTGTGCAAATATAAGAAAAAAAATAAAGATTGCTTGAAAAAGCCCGATTTTTTTGAGGTAAAAGCAAAAAAATGTTACTTCTACCCTCTTTTATTTTTTTTAGATGATTGAAAATAAACACATTAGTCGTTTCACACTTCGGTAAGTTTATTTTGAAGTTTTTTCAATATTTCCTATGAATTGAAGCTTTTTCCCGTCTATATCGATAGAAATTTCATTTTTTAATGTACAGATAATATCTATATTTGCGCTAAATATTTTGAAGCGCTCTTCGTTATTTATATATGCATTGTAAAAAAATTATAACGGTATTGTTGATTTTTCTATGTACGGCTTGCGCCTCGCATAAAAAAATGGTTAAAAAAGCTGAATTGGCGTATTCCAACGGAGAGTACTTAAAAGCCGTTGAGCTTTATGAGCAACTTGCCGAAGGCGAAGAGTCAAAATATCTGAAAACCTCCTATCAATATATAATTGCAGAATGCTACCGCCATTTGAACGATTCAAAAAAGGCGGAAATTGCCTATAAGAAAATCGCAAAGCAGAAATCAACAAAGGAAAAAACAGCCACATATTGGTACGGCTATTATTTGCTGAAATCGGAAAAATTCGACGAAGCGGAAAAAATGTTTAAGGCCTACAAAAAATCAACCCCCCGCGACCATCGGGGCGCGAATGGCATTTTGTCGTGTTCGCTCGCCGTTGCCTATAAAGAGAAACCGACTCGTTACATTGTTGAGAATATTAAAGTGCTGAATTCCAAATACAACGACTTCTGTCCAGTATATTCTGACAATAGTTACGATGCAATTTATTTTACTTCATCGAGGATTGAGGAAGGCGTTAAACCACAGATAAATCAAGTGTCGGGAATGAATTTCACCGACATCTACGAGGCTCGCTACGATAGAAAAGGCAAATGGAAAGCGCCAGAAAAAATTCTTGATTCAACGGTAAACTGCGAATTCGACGATGGAAATGTCTCGATTTCGTCGGACGGGTTCACTATGTATTTTACCCGCTGTTTACAGGAAACTGGCAAAAAACTTGGTTGCCAAATCTATACCAATACATATAGAAATGGTTCGTGGCATTCCACTCAGTTGGTAGAAATTGTACCAGACTCCATTTCAATTGGGCAACCGGCAATTTCTCCCGACGGATTAACGCTCTATTTTAGTTCACGGATGAAGGGCGGACACGGCGGCGCAGATATTTGGAAAGTGGAACGGGCTTCGGAAAACGGAGTCTGGGGACGACCAATAAATTTGGGCACGACAATAAACACCGAAGGCGACGAAATGTTCCCCTATGTGCGGCAAGACGGAACATTGTACTTTTCGTCGGACGGTCTGCCTGGCATGGGCGGACTTGATATTTTTAGGGCCGTGAAAGGTGACGACGGGAAATGGCAAGTTTCCAATATGATGTATCCGATAAATTCATCGCAAGACGACTTTGGCATTGTGTTTCAAGGAAATAAAGAGCAAGGACTGTTCACTTCAAATAGAAAAGGTACACGCGGACTGGAAGACATTTATTCGTTTGAGCTGCCAGAACTAAAACTTTCCGTTGAAGGCACTATGGTGGATATTTCCGTGAACAAACCGATTATTGAAGGCGATGTTACGTTGATTGGCAGCGATGGTTCGCTCCAAACCGCAAAAACAAAACAAGACGGTACCTATTCATTTAAATTGGAACAATATACCGACTATATTATAATTGGTTCATACCAAGGTTTTTTGAAACAAAAAGTTCAGATTTCCACCGCTAATATTGGTGACGACACCACGTTCAAACAAAATCTCGACTTGATAACGATGAGCAAACCTGTGGAAATTCCTAATATTTATTATGACGCAGGAAAATGGACTCTTAACGAGGCGTCGAAATCGGCATTGGAACAATTAGGGAAATTATTGGACGACAACCCCAACATTACCATAGAATTAGGCGCCCATACCGATATGGTTGGCGACGCAAACGCGAATCTTCAACTGTCGAAACGAAGAGCGCAAGCTGTTGTTGACTATTTAGCGCAACGCGGCTACGATGTTGACCGCCTTGTGGCAAAAGGATACGGAGAATCGGCTCCAGTAGTTGTTACCGAAGAAATTGCGAAACAAGATTCTTTGTTTATTGTCGGACAAGAATTGTCTTCTTCATTTTTAGAGAAACTACCGAGGGCATCGCAGGAACGTGCAAACCAAATCAATCGTCGCACCGAGTTGAGAATATTGTCAACCGACTATATTCCGAAACCTGAATATTTCGTTCGCCAGAAAAAGAAACAATTTGCAAAACGATAATTCACGTTTGGTGGCACATCTACCCTACTTTCGTTTCAAAAACACTCCAGATTTCAGCATACGCATCAATTCCTGTCAGTTTATGACATATAAAACTGACAGATTGACAACAAAAACTACGTGGCACGCATATTGACAAATGGCGAACAACGAAATTTTTGTAGAACGTAAAATATAAAAGTATGCAAACAGGTAAAATTGGTGTAACCACCGAAAACATTTTTCCAGTTATCAAAAAATTCCTTTACTCTGACCAGGAGATTTTTTTACGTGAATTGGTTTCAAATGCCGTTGATGCTACGCAAAAGTTGAAAACGCTTGCAAAACTTGGCACATACAGCAAAGATTTGTCGAATGCGACAGTGCGAATTTCTATAGACGAAAAGGCAAAAACCATCACTATTTCCGACGACGGTATTGGTATGACCGCCGAAGAAGTTGACAAATACATCAACCAAATTGCATTCTCGGGAGCCGACGAGTTTTTGAAGAAATTCGAAGGCAAGGCTGAGGCCATCATCGGTCACTTCGGACTTGGTTTCTACTCGGCATTTATGGTTGCAAGTTCGGTGGATATTCTTACAAAATCATATCAGGAAGGTGCCAAGGCTGTAAAATGGACGTGCGACGGCAGTCCTAATTTCACGATTGACGAAATTGAGAAAGAAAATGTCGGTACCGACATCGTGCTTCACGTTGACGCCGACGCTGAGGAATATCTGAAAAAAGAACGCATTGAGGAACTTTTGAAGAAATACTGCAAATTCTTGCCTATTCCTATCGTTTTTGGCAAAAAACAAGAATGGAAAGATGGCAAATATGTTGATACTGACGAAGATAACCAAATCAACAACACAACGCCGGCATGGACCAAGAAACCAGCCGACTTGAAAGACGAGGATTATCAGAATTTTTACAGAGAACTCTACCCAATGGCCGAAGATCCATTGTTCTACATTCATTTGAACGTGGATTATCCATTCAACTTGACGGGTATTTTGTACTTCCCGAAAATCAGAAACAATTTCGAGGTACAGAAAAACAAGATTCAATTATACTGCAACCAAGTGTTTGTAACTGACTCGGTTGAAGGCATTGTTCCCGACTTTTTGACATTGTTGCATGGTGTGCTTGACTCGCCGGATATTCCGCTGAACGTGTCACGTAGCTACTTGCAAAGCGATAGAAATGTGAAACAGATTTCAAATCACATCACGAAAAAGGTTGCCGACCGTTTGCAAGACATTTTCAAAAACAATCGTGAGGAATTCGAGAAAAAATGGGACGATTTGAAGTTGTTCATCACATACGGAATGTTGAGCGAAGAGAAGTTTTACGAAAGAGCAAAGGACTTCGCACTATTCAAAAACATTGACGGCAAATACTTCACATATGAAGAGTACAAGACGTTGATAAAAGACAATCAAACCGACAAGAACGGCACACTTATCTATTTGTATGCCAACGATCCCGAAAAACAATACAGTTACATTCAAAAAGCAAAGAACAAAGGCTACGATGTGTTGTTGATGGATGGTCATTTGGATTCCCACTTGATTAGCCAGTTGGAACAAAAATTCGAAAAAGTTTCGTTCACCCGTGTTGATGCCGACATTATTGAAAACCTTATCAAAAAAGAGGATTTGCAGGAATCAAAATTGACGAAAGAGGAAAAAGACGATTTGTCAGTTGTGTTCTCGTCGCAAGCATCGAAAGATTTCATGGTTCAGTTCGAAAATCTTTCTGCCGACGAAGCCCCGATAATTGTTACACAATCGGAATATATGCGTCGTATGAAGGATATGGCACAAATGAACCCGGGCATGAGTTTTTACAACCAAATTCCTGATTCCTACAATCTGATTGTGAACGCAAATCATCCGTTGATTACCAAAATCAATGCTGACAAGACTGCTGCCACGAAGGAAAATCTTGATAAAATAAACAACGACTTAAAACCGTTGAAAGATGAAAAGCAGAAACTTGAGGATGCGAAAAAAGGCAAGAAAGACGAAGAAATTCCAGCAGCCGACAAAGAACAGTTAGAGTCTGTCAACAAGAAGATTGGCGAATTGGAAGATCAAAAGAAAAATGCCTTGACAGAATACGGCAAATCGAACAAGACGGTAAAACAATTGATTGATTTGGCATTGATTTCCAACAACATGCTGAAAGGCGAAGACCTTGAGGAATTCGTAAAACGGAGCATTACATTATTGTAAAAACATAGTTCTCCATACATGATAAAAAGCCAATGATTTTCTCATTGGCTTTTTATTTTTTAGAAAAATTTCACCACAGGGACGAAATTCGAAAGGAGAATTTCACCCCTATAAAATCATTTTTACACCCCAAACGACATTTTTTCCCATAGCTATCGTCGTGAATAACATTTCTGAATCAACGGAAAATCTTTATCGTACATTTGTACAACAAAATTTTTGAACTATGATATTTGCAAGCGCAAGTGAACACAAAGCAATCGTGTACAAAGATAATGAGTACACGTACAATCAATTTCTACAACAGACTCAATGTTACGCAGATGCGTTTTCCGCAAAAGCGAAACCATCAAAAGTTCTTATTTACGCAGAAAACTCTGACCAATGGATTTTCGCGTTCTATGGTGGCATCCGCACAGGAGCAATATTGGTTCCTGTTGATGCGTTGTCAACCACAAAAGAACTCGCATACATATTACAAGACTGCAAACCCGAATGTGTGTTCACCGAACCAGGCAAAATCGATATTGTAAACGAAGCCCTTTCACTCGCGAACCACACGTGCGAAATTATTACCGCACACGACATTGTAGCTAAAGAAAACGTGCCAGTCACCGACATTGTGGTTGAAAACGAAGACAAAACAATTGCCATAATTTATACGTCGGGAACGACAGGTTCGCCTAAAGGCGTGATGCTGTCAACAAAAAATATCCGATTCAACATCAACAGCGTTTCGGTTGATGTGCCAATCTACAATGCGCAACGTAACGTAATGATTTTATTGCCGTTACACCACGTTTTCCCATTGTTGGGAACAATGATTGCGCCATTGAGCATAGGCACAAGCGTCTATATTGCCGAAAGTCTTGCAGCTGAAAGCATTTTAGGTACGTTACAACGGGGAAAAATCAGTTTGTTCATTGGCGTGCCACGACTATACGAGATTTTGGTAAAATCAATTATGAACACTATCAATAGTTCACTCATTACCAAAGCATTATACAAATTAGCAAAAACGATAAACTCTCCGAAATTTTCAAAATTCATATTTAAAAAGGTTCACACAAAATTTGGCGGCCACATCGATTACCTTGTTTCTGGTGGAGCAAGCCTTCCAACTGACATTGGCGAAAGTCTGAAAGTTCTTGGATTCCAAGTACTTGAAGGTTACGGAATGACAGAAACCGCCCCAATGATTTGCTTTACCCGACCATGGAATATCCGCGTTGGCTATGTGGGCGAACCGCTGAAAGGCATTGACGTAAAAATAGCCGACAACGGTGAAATCTGCGTGAAAGGAGACAACGTAATGCAAGGCTACTACAACCGCCCGGAAGAAACTGCGCAAATTATTCAAGATGGTTGGCTTCATACCGGCGATATGGGCGTAATTGACGAAAAATGCTTGAAAATCACAGGCCGTATCAAAGAAATTATTGTGACAGCAAACGGAAAAAACATCAATCCTGAAGAAGTTGAGCAGGAAATCCTAAAAGAATCTCCTTGTATCAAAGAAATCGGAGTATTTTTAAAAGATACTGTTCTACAATGTATTATAGTTCCACAAATGTCGGAGTTGCGTGAAAATGCAAACGAAAACATCAATGAAATTCTTCGTTCCGAGATTGAAAAATACAACTACTCCGTTGCTCCATACAAGCGTATAAAAAATATCCACATTTATTCCGGCGAACTGCCTAAAACACGTTTGATGAAAATCCAACGCTACAAATTGGAAACGCTTATTTCGCAAAAATCAGAAAAAAATAACACTGAAACCGAAGTTCCACGCAGCGAAGTCTATACCAGACTAAAGAAATTCATTGACACAGAGATAAATGGCAACGCAAAAGAAAACGACCATTTTGAAATTGATTTAGCAATCGATTCTCTTGGAAAAATCGCCCTCCTTACCTTTGTGGAACAAAACTTCAAAGTTCCAATCACCGAGGCGCAACTTGACGAAATCAACACGTTAGGAAAGCTATCCGCATATATCGAAAAACATAAAACCGAAGGTGGAACAAACGCCAACATTTCGTGGAAAGAAATTCTTTCGACAAAGAAATACAACACAAAAATCCCGAAAGCCGGCATTATTCAAGCAATTTGCAGCCACCTTGTACGATTCCTGATGTACACATTCTATATGTTCAACTATAAAAAACACGGAAAATTCGACATGCCAAAACAACCATGCATTATCGTGGCAAACCACCGCAGTGCTTTGGATGGCTATTTCATCACCTCGAAACTGGCTCCACGGGTTGTGAAAAACACGTTCTTCTTTGCAAAAGAAAAACACTTACATTCAAAATTCGCACACTTTATGGCACGCAAAAACAACGTGATTTTGATGGACATAAACAAAAACGTGCGTGATTCGCTCCAACAAATGGCAGCGGTGCTCCAAAAAGGTAAAAATGTGATTATTTTCCCAGAAGGGACACGTTCGAATGACAATAAACTGAAAACGTTCAAAGACAGTTTCGCCATATTGAGCAAAGAATTGAATATTCCTATCATTCCTGTTGCAATTTCGGGTTCGGAACGAGCTGTGTTCAAGAAAATCAGCTTTCCACGACCATTTGCAAAAATTTCGGTTGATTTTCTTCGTCCAGTGATTCCACAGAAAAACTTAACGATAGAAGACATTCGAAATACTGTGGTGATGCAAATTTCGAACAAACTGTATGAGTATCAAATGAAAAACAATTTGAAAACAGTATAATTATCGGTACGAAAACATTGTGCAAAGCATAGTGAATTTCAAATAATTGTGATATATTGCAACATTGAAATAACGTATTGTATAATTAAACTTTTGACAAAATGAAAAAATACATTTGTGAAACATGTGGGTACGAATACGACCCTGAAGTAGGCGATCCAGACAACGGCATTGCGCCTGGCACTGCATTCGAAGACCTTCCCGCTGATTGGGTTTGCCCATTGTGCGGAGTTGGAAAAGACGAATTCAAACCTGCTGAATAACAAAAAAGGCTGTCGGAAAGGCAGCCTTTTATTTTTTATAGTATAAACATTTCCTTCGGAACTTCAGAAATAATCCCAACTGATTTTGCCCGATGATAAAGGGTTTCAATAGCCGTTTTTCCTTGTGAACCAAGCGACAGACTGAATGAATTCACAAACAATGCAATATGTTTTGCGAGCACATCATCCTCGATTGCCTGTGCATGTTCGTGAATAAACGTATTTGATTCCTGCGGATGCGCATTGGCATACTCAATACTTTCGCGAAGCAGACGGTTTATCGTTAGTTTTAGGTCTTGAGGAATATCACGGCGAATTGTGATTGCCCCCAAAGGAATTGGCGTATGTGTCTCCGATTCCCAAAAATTTCCCAAATCCCGTAACATCGAAAAGCCACGTTCGGCATAAGTGAATCTATTTTCGTGAATGATAACCCCCGCGTCAAATTTACCGCTCAAAATATTTGGCTCAATTTCAGAAAACAAACATTCCGTTTTATTCGTATATTCAGGATAAGCCATTGAAAACAAAAGATTTGCTGTGGTTTCCTTGCCAGGAATCAAAATCTTCGATTGGGCATTTATCGCATGTTCGTTTCCTTTTTTACAGATAAACAATGGCCCGTTTGCAAACCCTAAGGCACTGCCTGCATCAAGAATCTGATACGTTTTATATACTTGGGCATACGCAAAATAGCTCAATTTTGTCATTTGCAAATCGCCACACATTGCACGGCGGTTCAGTTCCTGAACATCACCCATAACAACTTTGAAATCAATACCTTGTGTATCGATTTTTTTATGAATCAGTGCGTCGAACGTGTAGGTATCGTTGGGGCAAGTCGAAATTCCTAATGTTATTTCCATTCCATTTTGAATACTAATGCAGAATTCGGTAAAATTGAGATTGGCAGACCATTTTCAAGGACATCCGCCATAGGGAATTCATCTTGAAAATCACCATCGAACACTTCGGTTAGTTTAAGTGTTCCTTTTGTCGGGCAGTCCATAGTTTCAAAAACGTGATTTCCCAGAACAAGATTGAACGTAAATGTTTTTTCGAAGTCGAAATTCAGCACGAACAACAATTTCTCGTTCTTGGAATAGCGTGTATATGCGAAAATCTTGTCGGCATCGACTTTGCCATCATAGTTTTTCCACATTAAATCGTAGAACGCGCCCTGCTGCACCGCCTCCGACTGCAAGCGGAAATTCAGCAACTGGACATAGAAATCCCGCAAATCCCTTTGTTCTGGCGACAATTTTCCACCATCGAATTTACCTTCATTCACCCATTTATTGAATTCTTTCAAACTCCAATAATCAAAGATTGTGGTACGTCCATCAACGCCACTGAAACCTTCCTTGTCCATTCCTTTTTCGCCGATTTCCTGACCGAAATATACCATCAGCGGGCCAGGGTTAATGGTTGCAAGCAACACCATAGCTGATTTTGCCTTTTCCCCATCGTTTGCAAAAAATCGTGACGCAATGCGCTGTTCATCGTGATTTTCAAGAAAACGGAGCATCTTTCCAACTACCTTTTCAGAGCGTTTCCAATAATCGGAAATATATTTTGCGATACCTTTTCCCTCAACAATCAACCGCATGGTGTCGTACAAACCAACTTTATCGTACAAATAATCGAAATGTCCGTCAACCAAATAACTTACGTAGGCATCGGGGTTATAGATTTCGGCAATAAAAATACAATTCGGATTAATTTCCTTAATTTGTGGAATAACCCAGCCCCAAAACTGCACTGGCACCATTTCCGCCATATCGCAACGGAAACCATCCACGCCCTTTTTTGTCCAAAACGTAAGAATTTCCAACATACGAATCCACGTGTCGGGAATCTGTTCAAAATGATTCTGCCACGTATTTTTGTAGTCAACGCCGTAATTCAGTTTTATCGTCTCGTACCAATCATTTTTTGAAGGATACGAATTGAACACATCATTCCCTGTCACTCGGGCAGGATATTCATAATACATAGCCGAACCTTCGGTATATGGATATTGAATATCAGGGAGATGCAATTCATCTTCGGGAATGTAATAGAAATTATTATTGGGCGAGAATGCAACCGACGTATCATCGTAGCTACCCAACGACGTACCGCCCAGCGGCAAATTATCGGAACTATATTCGCGCGACACATGATTGGGAACAAAATCCATAATACATTGTAAACCAACATCATGCGTACGAGCAATCAAATCCTCATATTCCTTCATACGAAGTTTCACATTTGTCGCCAAATCCGGATCGACGTCGAAATAATCCTTAATCGCATACGGAGAGCCAGCCCGTCCTTTCACCACGTGCGGATTATCGGCAGACAGCCCATAGCGGGAATAATTTGTACACGAAGCATGGCGAATCACACCAGTGTACCACACATGCGTAACGCCCATTTTTTTCAACTCCTCCAACGCCGTAGTTGTTATGTCGTTGAATTTGGAGCATCCATTATCATTTATTGTCCCGAATTCTTGATTTGTTTCGTTTTGATTCGCAAAAAGACGAGTAAAAATCTGATAGATATTTATTACAGACTGCATATTCAATTGTATTTTGTCCAAAAGTACGTTTTTTTCCCGTTTTTTTTACACGGAGCGACAATTATTTAACAAGAGTTGGACAAAAATCTATTCTATCTTGATAAAACACGGATTCAAACGAACAACACAATATCGTAATTCATTTCATTCCATATTTCGTACATTTCAGTAAGATAGTATCAATTTTCAAACTGCATATTGAAAAGAAAAAAATAATATTTATTACATTTGCGCTACCATTTTTGAAATATATGATTGCACTATTTAGAAAAGAATTAGCGAGTTTTTTCAGTTCTCTCATTGGATATCTGGTGCTTATAGTCTTTCTGTTGGCAACGGCATTGTTCCTATTTGTGTTCGATGGAGACCTGAATATTTTGAACTCCGGATACGCTAACATTGATGGTTTGTTCATATTGGCTCCATGGATATTTCTATTTTTGATACCAGCGATTTCAATGCGTTTTTACAGCGAGGAATCAAAATCAGGAACAATAGAAATGTTGCTCACGATGCCTATCTCCGACCGTTCCATTGTATTGGGAAAATATTTTGCAGGATTGTTGCTATTAGTGTTCGCGCTTGTTCCTACATTATTATATTATATCACAGTTTATTCATTAGGAAGCCCTGTTGGCAACATCGACACGGGAGCAACCATTGGCGCGTATATTGGATTGATTTGTATGGGTGGCATGTATTTGGCGATAGGAACATTCATTTCGTCACTCACTGATAATCAAATCATTGCGTTCATTTTAACTGCTGTTTCCTGTTTTGTATTATACATAGGATTCGATTTTGTGGCGGAATTATTGCCATCATTGTCGTTCCTATCATCATTGGGAATACAAGAACATTATGCATCTATCAGCCGAGGTGTGGTCGATACCCGCGATTTGATTTATTTCTTCGGTTTTATAGTGCTCTTTTTATATTTCACAACATTGTCGATTGCGAAAAAAAGAAAATAACGTATGAAGAAACTCACTACAAAATCCACACTTATAAAAATCGCAATCGCCCTTGTGTCGTTTGTTATAATACTCGCACTGAGCGAGTTGAAACATTTCCGTTTCGATATGACAGAAGAAAAACGCTACACGCTTTCTGAAACATCGAAACAAGTATTGGAACAACTCGACGACACCATTAGAATGACAGTGTATTTAACAGGTGACTTACCAATGTCGTTCGTTAAAATGGAACGCGACGTTTCCGACTTGCTACACGAATTCCAACAAGTTGGCGGCAAGCATAAAGTTCTCATCAAATTCATTGATCCACAATCAATTGGCGACGGTAAAAATAGTTTCAAACATACGATTGCCCGTCTGCACGATTCCTACGGACTTGCACCCTACACAATTCAAGAAGAAGACGAAAATGGAAAATTGACGCAACGCAACATTATTCCGGGCATTATTATTTCAACGTCAAAGAAATTTGTAACGGTGAACATGCTGAGCAACACACGGGGAAACACTCCAGAGGAACAAATCAACGAAGCGTTGCAAAACCTTGAATACCAATGTATAAAGGCAATTTTACAATTAACGGCGGAAAATCGAAAAAATGTAGCATTCCTTACAGGACACGGGGAACTGCAGTTGCTATATTCTTATAATGCAACAGTCTCATTACTTGACATTTACAATATTGACCGAGTTACATCGCAACAATTGCTCGATTCTCTCAACAAATATGATGCGTTGATTATTGCGGAGCCAACACAGGCGATGAGCGAACAAGATAAATTTGTAATCGACCAATATATTATGAATAACGGGAACGTGATGTTCCTTTACGACAACATTTCGGTCAGTCTGGATTCGCTCAAGAAAAGTTCCTACACATTTGCGTTGGCAAAAGACCTGAATCTCTCCGATTTGCTGTTCAACCTTGGCGTGAGAATCAATCCGACGGTTTTGCTCGACAATCAATGTGCAAAGATTCCGATGAATGTTGCCGCATTTGGTGAACAGCCACGTTTTGTTCCTGTTCCATGGTACTATTTCCCGTTGTTCAAACCAACAAAAAAACATAGTATCACCAACAATATTGATGTTGTGAAATCGGAATTTGCAAGTACAATCGACACGTTGGAAGGCAACTGCTCGTACACCAAAACCGTATTGCTTACATCATCGGCATACGCCAGAGTGATTTCCACACCAACAACAGTTGGTTTCCAAATATTGCAAAGCAATCCCAACAAGGAATTTTTCAACAAATATTTCGTGCCGACGGCTGTTCTGCTCGAAGGAGCGGGAAAATCTTTGTACCAATCAAGAAAATCACCACTCGAAAACAGTGGATTTTCGGTGCCAGAGCAATTCCAACGTAAGAATGAATCATCGCAAAACCGCATCATTGTTGTTTCCGACGGAGATGTTATCCGTAACGAAATCGAAGTCACCAACAACGATACAATTCCCAAACCGCTATATTTCTACAAATACGCATCGTTCGACAAACGAATCTATACAGGAAACCTTGATTTCTTTATGAATGCTGTGAATTATCTATGCGGCGATTCCGATTTACTTTCGGTTCGTTCGCGGGAAATCACCATTCGCTTGTTAAACAAAAACCGAATTATTGAAGAAAAAACATATTGGCAATTGTTGAACATTGTGCTTCCGATTTTACTTATCTCGTTGGTAGGCATTGTGTTATATTTTGTCAGAAAATACAGATACTCAAAGAAATATGTTGGCTAAACGAATCATACCGTGTCTCGACATAAAAGATGGTCGCACCGTAAAAGGAATCAATTTTCTTGGTCTCCGCGATGCCGGCGATCCTGTGGAATTAGGTGCCATGTATGCAGAACAGGGTGCCGACGAGCTCACGTTTTTAGACATCACAGCAACAATTGAGGGACGCGACACGTTTGCTGAATTAGTAAAAAAAATCGCACTTCATCTTAATATTCCGTTTACGGTTGGCGGTGGCATTAAATCGGTCCACGATGTAGGTGTATTGCTTGCCGCAGGTGCCGATAAAATCACCATAAACTCAGCTGCGGTGTATAATCCACAGTTAGTCACCGACTTAGCAAAAGAATTTGGCTCACAGTGCATAGTTGTGGCAATCGACACCAAGTTACACGATGATGTTTGGATGGTTCACACCCACGGAGGTCATCAGGCAACCGACATACGCACTCTTGATTGGGTAAAAGAAGTGTATAACCGAGGTGCAGGTGAAATCCTGCTCACTTCGATGAATCACGACGGGACAAAAGGCGGTTTTGCCTGCGATATCACCCGTCAAGTGTCGGAAATGGTTGACATTCCTGTTATTGCTTCGGGTGGAGCCGGTACTATGGAACATTTCAAAGATGTATTCACAAAAGGAAAAGCCGATGCCGCGCTGGCAGCAAGCATATTCCATTTCAAAGAAATTTCCATTCCGGAATTGAAAGCATATTTAAAACAACAGAATATACCAATCAGATAATGGAACTCAATTTTTCAAAATATAGCGATGGTTTGATTCCTGCAATTATTCAGGATGCCGACACCCGTGTCGTGCTGATGCTTGGTTTTATGAATCAGGAAGCATTCAACCTAACACTCGAAACAAGAAACGTGACGTTTTACAGTCGTTCACGCCAAACACTTTGGACAAAAGGCGAAACGTCGGGAAACTTTTTGAAATTTGTCAGTGTGAAAGTTGACTGCGACAACGACACCTTGCTGATACAAGCCCACCCTATAGGTCCAACCTGCCACACAGGAACCGACACGTGTTGGGCTGAAAAGAATGAACCTTTTCCTTGCGATTTACTGCCTTTGGAAAAACTCATTACATCGAAAAAAGTACAATGCACAAAAGAACAAATAAACACTATATGTAACACAATCAAATCGTTAGAAAATTCATCGTCTGAAAAATTAAGCGACGAAGAAAAACAGAAGCTAACGAAACAAAGTGCAGAGATGCTGTACAACCTAATGGGATTGTTTGCATGTAACGGAATCAGTATCAAGGATATAATGCATGAAATAACACAAACATATTAATAATTTTACAAAACACATTAAACTTTATTTATTATGAGAGTACCTTCGTATAATGAAATGGTGGCAGAGCTCAAAAAGACGAATATCGCCAAGACTCTGTCGGAAAAAGAAGTGAATGAGATTCTTAGCAATTTGAAATTCATTCCTTACAAAAAAGGTGAAACGATTTTCAAACAAGGTCATTCGATCAACGAAACAACGATTCTTATGCGTGGTTTGACCAAAACTTCGGTTGAAAACAGAAGCCACGACAGAAGTACGATTATTTCGTTGCAAGTTCCTGTGTCAATCGTTGGAGTATCAACTCTTTTCGATGAGACGTATCCAGCTACGGCTGAAGCATTGAACGATTCGATAATCGCTTTCATTGAAAAAGATACGATTCGTAAAATCCTTTCGACAAATCCGAAATTTGCAGCCGCAATGGTTGAACTTACGTCAAAATGCCTTAACAAATTTATCCGTCAAATCGCTGATTTGGGACAAAAACAAATCAAAGCACGTATGGCAAGCATCTTGTTGATAATTTCAGAACTTATCGGCAAAGACTACATCGACATCCAAATTTCGAGAAACGAATTAGCTGAATACGCAGGTATTTCAACTGGTAGCGCAATTCGCTTATTGAGCGAACTCGAAAAAGAAGGATTCATTTTCTTGGATAAGAAAAATATTGAAATCAAGAATAAAACTGGACTTGAATTAATTAGCCAAGTTGACGATTAGTATGTCTGAAATTGCAACATTACAACCGAATTGCGTTTGGCAACGTTTCGATGAAATTTGCCAAATTCCACGTCCGTCGAAGCACGAGGAGAAAATCACGAAGTATCTGATTGATTTCGCGAAGCAACGAAACCTCCGTCATCGACAGGATTCGGCAGGAAACGTATTTATAGAAAAGGATGCGACCAAAGGGTTTGAAAACATGGAACCCGTTGTGTTACAGGCACATGTCGATATGGTGCCACAAAAACGTAACGATGTCGCACATAATTTTCTGACCGACCCGATACAGGCCTACATCGACGAACATTTTGTCCGTGCCGCAGGCACTACACTTGGAGCCGACAATGGTATTGGTGTTGCAATGATTTTAGCTATTCTTGATTCTGACACAATAGAGCATGGAGAAATCCATGCCCTATTTACTATTGACGAGGAGACAGGAATGACAGGCGCATTTGCCCTCAAACAAAACGATATTTCAGCCAAATATCTCATCAATCTTGACACAGAAAACGAAAACGAAATAACTATCGGTTGCGCCGGCGGTTTGGATGCAAATTTCACATTCGATTTGGATTATTCCGCACTCGACGACCACACAAAAGTATACACAATCTCTGTTTCAGGACTTACGGGCGGACATTCAGGATTCGAAATCATTCTTAATCGTGCGAATGCCAACAAAGTTCTGTGCGAATTTTTGTATGCGATTATGGAAAAAACCGATATGCGGCTCATTTCGTTCAACGGCGGAAATATGCGGAATGCGATCCCTCGTGAGGCAACAGCGGTGATTTCCATAAACTATTCGTTTGAAAACGTGTTCCATAAAATGTTTGAACGATTTGTTGAAGAAAAACAATCACAATTCTATCAAACAGACCCACATTTTTCATGCATAGCGGCAGAAACCATCACTGAGACCAAAGCCATTTCGCAGGAACAAACGGCGGGAATCATCCGAGCAATTATAAATTGTCCGAATGGCGCTGTGAAGTACGAAAACCATAATTGTAAGATACTCAACACGTCAACAAATCTCTCGTTTGTAAAAACAGAAAACGGAAAACTTTCGGTCGGCTGCTTATTGCGGAGCATCGATGCCAACAACAAACATCAACTAGCACAGGCACAGAAAGCCATTTTTGAATTGTATGGCGCAAAATCCGAGTTTACTGGAGAATACCCAGGTTGGCAACCAGTATGGGAATCAAAACTTCTTTCGGTTGTGAAACAAGCATGTGCCGATGAATTTGGTGCAGAGCCAAAAGTTGTCGTTGTCCACGCTGGATTGGAATGCGGAATATTTGTCGATACGTTCCCGAAATTGGAAGCAGTGTCGTTTGGACCCAACATAAAAGGACCACATTCGCCCAACGAAGTTGTGGAAATCGCATCGGTAGGAAAAACGTGGAATGCGCTACTCAATGCACTGAAAAGCATTCCCAGAAAAAAATAACAAAATCAGTATTGTTTTATATTGAATGAGGGTGGTTTTATGCGACAGAAAGCCACCCTTTTTTGTTAAAATTTCATTCGGAAAAACTTCACAAAAACCTTCCGTTATAAAATATAATTCTTAAATTTGCACAAATTTTTTTGAAAGAAACACATAGGTTAAAATTATGGGTGAATCGTTGTTTTTGATGATTGTAGGTATGGTGACGGTGTTCACTGTGCTTTGTTTGGTGGTTTTATTGGGTAATATCATTATTCGTTTTGTAAATAGATTTTTGCCTGAGGAAGTTGCGGCAAAACCAAGTGCTTCGGCAGCTCCTGCAATCGATCCGAAAGTTTATTCGGCTATTTGTTCAGCTGTATCAACCGTTACCGGCGGCAAAGGTTCGGTTGTTGACGTTAAGAAATTGTAATTTTAATAACATATATAATAAGTATAATCACAATGGGGAAACAAATTAAATTCTCTTTGGTTTACAGAGACATGTGGCAAAGTAGTGGTAAGTACCAACCACGTGTTGACCAATTGGTTCGTATAGCTCCCGAAATCATCAATATGGGTTGTTTTGCCCGTGTTGAAACTAACGGTGGCGGTTTG
>JAFZOY010000034.1 GCA_017552705.1 Bacteroidales bacterium | reverse complement strand
TAGGTTCATCATCACAAAAAACAATTTGGGACATTACCAATCCCGAACAACCAAGAGCCATTACATCGACATTCTCAAACGGACAGACACAATTCACGGCGGACTGCTCCACCCTGCACGAATTCATTGCGTTTTCCAAAGAATACAAATCCGTAAATTTTGAAAAAATCATTGATAATCAGGATATTCTGAGCAACACAAACATTGATATGCTCATTATAGCAAACCCAATGTTCAACACTCAGGCGAAGCAATTGGCTGATTTGCACACAACCTTCGACAAATTCGCCTGCGCCGTGGTTTCGCAAGAAGAAATCTGTACGGAATTCGCCGCAGGCAGAAAAGATGTTGCCGCACTACGCGATTACATTCGATACATTTATATCCGTGGCGGCAAAAAACTGAAATATGTACTTTTGTTCGGCGACGGCACATTTGCCAACAAAACAATCGATATAAACGGTCCGTATATACTCACATTCCAAACGCACGAAACGCTTAACGAGGACTTTTCCCTATGCTCCGACGACTTTTTTGGAATGCTCAATAAAAACTCCGGAGTGAAACCCAACGACTCGTTTGTCGGAGAAATGAACGTGGCAATTGGAAGAATACCAGTTTCTACCAAAAGCGAAGCGGAACATATCACCAACAAAATCATACAATACACGACAAATCCGCTTTATCGTGGCGATTGGCAGAATTATCTCTGCTTTCTTGCCGACGACGCCAACGAGAATCAAACAACGCACATGAACGATGCTGATTTATTGTGTAAAACCATCACAAAATCGCATCCTCAATTCAATTTCGAGAAAATCTACGCCGATGCATACAAACAAGTCCGAAGCAGTGCCGGCGAACGCTATCCCGATGTGGTGAAAGCCATCAACGATAGAATCCAAAAAGGCTGCTTGATATTCAATTACAGCGGTCATGGCAACGAAACCCGAATGATGGCGGAATACGCCGTGGAAGCCACCGCAGTTGAGTCGTGGAAAAACACAACAAAGCTTCCATTTTTCATTGCCGCAGCCTGCAACATAGCCCATTTTGACTACAGCGGGACATCGCTTGGCGAGAAACTACTCACACAGAAAAACGGCGGAGGTATCGGCATCATCAGTGCTACGCGCTACTCCTACGCTTCGGCAAACTACGCTCTTTGTGACAATATCTACAAATATATTTTTGACCTGGATTCCTTGAAACAACCAAGAACCATTGGCGAAGCATTTTTATTAGCAAAAGCAAATACCTCAAACGATTCCTACCAAAACAAACGAGTGTATATTCTACTCGGCGACCCAGCCCTCCGCCTTGCAGTGCCAAAATATTCCATCGTGATTGATTCCATCAACAAAACGCCATTTGAGGAATTTAACGACACGATTAAAGCACTGTCAACCCTACAGATTTCAGGACATATTGAAAACACTGATTCGCAGATAGATACAGAATTTAATGGAACCCTTTCCATTAAACTATTCGATAAATTACAGTCTATCACTACGTTAGGAAACGACGGCAACGATGTTCTCACGTTTGAATCCTACACCAACACTCTTTTCCAAGGAATGGCGAGCGTGAAAAACGGAACATTTGATTTTTCCGCAAATCTACCCCAAGACATTTATTATTACAATGGCAAGGGGAAACTCAGCCTATACGCCACAAACGACAGTGTGCAAGCAGCAGGAGCATATTATGATTTACTGATAAACGAAAGTTTGACTTCGGAAAACGATGATTTTTCAGGTCCAGCCATTTCGATGTACCTCAACGAAAAAACATTTTCCAACGGTTCAATGACAAACCAAAACCCGACACTCTGTATTTTTGTGGCGGATTCGTCGGGAATCAACATTTCCGATGCGTCGATTGGGCACAGCATCACGCTCACAATCGACGGTGACGAATCAAATCAAATCACGCTCAACGATTTCTACTATGCCGATTTGAACACATACGCCTCTGGTTCAATACAATACAAACTTCAAGACCTTACCGAAGGCGAACACACGCTCACCTTGAGTATCTGGGACTCATACAACAACCATTCTGAATCAGAAATAAACTTCTATGTGGTTAATTCAAAGGACGTTACAATCAAAGACGTGTATAATTACCCAAATCCGATGAAAGACATTACATATTTTCATTACGCCCACAACCAAGCTGGCTACGAAACCAAAATAACCATAAAAATATACGACATTTCGGGAAACTTGGTTCGGTGCCTTGTTGCGGAAAAAACATCGTCGGGATTCCTTGACAACGATTTATATTGGGACGGCACATCGGCGAATGGTTCTCAAATGCAAAACGGAATTTATCCATATATAATTGAAATTCAAACAAATACAGGAGAAACGCAATGGTCGGAACAAAAAATACTGTTGGTTAAATAATTTTTTATGATTAAACAATAAACAACCATTTTTCAAGTTTATAAAAAAACGTATATTTGCATAATTTATTTATCAAGATGATGCGACGGATTCTATTAACAGTTATATCTCTTTTGGTGGGAACAGCCATATTTGCCCAACAAATTGATACAGATAAATCTTCTTCACAAAGCACAGGTCAAGACCTAACGAAATACAATGTAATTACCACAGCTGTTTCGTTTCTTACCATCACGCCCGATTCACGAAGTGGCGCAATGGGCGATGCTGGCGCAGCAACCACTCCCGATGTGTGGTCACAACACACAAATGCATCAAAATATGCGCTGTCGGAAGATGATTTCAGCGTGGGGCTTTCCTACACTCCATGGTTGGCAAATTTGGGTATAAAAGACATCAATTTGATATATCTTGCTGGCTATAAAAAACTT
The DNA here is from genome assembly GCA_017552705.1 of Bacteroidales bacterium. Lineage (GTDB taxonomy): Bacteria > Bacteroidota > Bacteroidia > Bacteroidales > UBA1715 > UBA1715. The sequence goes on along the minus strand of JAFZOY010000034.1, from coordinate 54,026 downwards.
TCAAAGAAAGAAGCTGTCGGAGCTTCGTTGTGTTATTTCTCGTTAGGCGACATTGAAGCCTACGACGAAGACGGTAATCCAGCAGGATTCACCATTTCTCCGCAAGAATATTCCGTTGACGTTTCATACTCACGCTATTTGGCAGACAATTTTGTAATGGGTATGACAGGACGTTTTATATACTCCAATCTTACTGGCGGAACACTTGACAACTACCATGCAGGTAAAGCTGTTGCTGCCGACATTTCTGGTACGTATTTCAAGGAATTCAAATCATCGATGCCAGGTTTGTTGACCGCAGGATTCAATATCTCAAACATTGGTTCTAAAATATCATATTCCAATGACAATAAGGACTTTATCCCAGCAAACCTAAAACTTGGTTTGGGATATAATATGGAAATTGACCAATACAATAAACTTGGTGTTTATTTCGATGTAAACAAGCTATTGGTGCCAACGCCTCCACTCTACCAAAAGATTAACGGTGAGCAAGTTATGGTTGCAGGTAAAGACAATGAGGTTTCGGTGCCACAAGGTATTTTCCAATCGTTCTACGATGCTCCGAATGGCTTTAGCGAAGAAATGAAAGAATTCACACTCAGCATTGGTGCGGAATATTGGTACAATAGTCAATTTGCCGCTCGTTTGGGTTATTTCAACGAAGCAGACACGAAAGGCGACAGAAAATATTTCACGGCTGGCGCTGGACTACGACTGAACATATTTGGATTGGATTTCTCATATCTGATTCCTGTTAACGGTAAGAATTCGCCATTGGCAAATACATTCCGTTTCTCAATCACATTTGATTTCGAAAGCACAGGAAATTCAAACTCTAAACGATAATGAAGATCCGAATTGGTCAAGGATACGACGTTCACCAATTAGCTGAAGGATTACCGTTTGTTTTAGGGGGCGTGCATATAGAGCACAGCCACGGTATGGTTGCCCACTCCGACGGCGATGTGCTTCTCCACAGCATTTGCGATGCAATTTTGGGCGCGGCAGCAATGCGCGACATTGGCTATCATTTTCCCGACAACAGCAACGACTACAAAGGCATAGATAGTAGAATCCTGCTACGTAAGACTAAAGAGTTGGTCACGTCTCAAGGATGGGAAATTGGAAACATTGATGCAACTATCTGTCTTCAAAAACCGAAACTTTTGCCACACATTCCGCTCATGTGCCAAAACATCGCTGAGGATTTACAAATCAGCATCGACGACGTGTCAGTGAAAGCAACGACAACGGAGAAACTTGGTTTTGTCGGTCGTGAAGAAGGTGTTGCTGTTTTTGCCGTAGCACTATTACAAAAACCGTAACGAACAATTGTATGAATTTACGTTTGAAATATATTCTACTCTTCCCATTTGCGTTGCTTTGCCTCTCATCATGCAAAACAGGCATTGGCGGTAGTTCCATGACAGGTGAACCGGGCGAGTTGCTTGTTGTGATAAACGATGAATACAAAAATTCAGAAACCGGCGAACAAGTCTGTGCCGTTCTCAACGAGGAAGAAATAGGTTTAACCCAGTCGGAATCGCCATTTTCGGTTTTGCTAATCAGTAGAAACAACTTTTCAAGCACGTTTAGAAATTACCGAAATATTTTATTTCTCGACGTCAACAAAAAGTACACAAAACCACAAATCCAATACAGAAAAGACCTTTGGACACAGCATCAAGCGTATGTCAGCATAGGAGCAGAAAACGCGGAACAATTGAAAGAAGTACTGTCGTTCAAAAGAAACAATATTATAGAATATTTCATACAAGCGGAAATCGACAGATACCAACAACTCTACGCTCAGGCAAACGACCAAATCGTGGAGAAAAGCGTGAAAAAACAATTTGGCCTCAACATTTCCGTTCCCGTAGGTTACAATATCAACAAAACAGCCGACGATTTCATGTGGATTTCACTTGAATCTAAGGTGCACAGCCAAGGACTTATCATTTACGAGCGTCCGTACACCGACACGGCGCAATTCAATAAAACGAACCTACTCAATTATCGCGATTCCATTGTGAAAGTCCACATTCCCGGACCTACCGAAGGCAGTTATATGACAACAGAATACATTCTTCCTATCCAACATAAAGTTGGCAAATATGTACTCGACGACTACACTGTGGAATTACGGGGGAAATGGCGGGTTGAAAACGATTTTATGGCGGGACCATTCACCAGCTACACGTTCTGCAACCCTGGCAAAAACAAACTTATCACCATTGAAGGATATGTGTATTATCCAAATAAAGAAAAGCGGAACTTTATGCGGCAACTACAGGCTATCTGCCGTTCGGTTTCCTTCGACAAACAAGTTGACAAAACAGCAGAATAATTATTCAATATGAATATTGCGAAATATTTTTCACTTATAAAATTCTCCCATACCATTTTTGCGTTGCCGTTTGCTGCAATAGGATTCTCGTTGGCAGTGTGGTACGCACACTATCCTTTTGAATGGAGATTATTGCTTTGTGTACTTCTTTGTATGGTATTCTGCCGTTCGGCGGCGATGGCGTTCAATCGTTTGGTGGACTATAAATTTGACAAAAAAAATGAACGCACCGAAAATAGGGAGATTCCTGCTGGTATTATCTCGCCAAGAGCAGCCCTGATATTTGTGATACTCATGTCGGTGTTGTTTATAACGACAACATGGTTCATCAACAAACTTTGTTTTTTCCTGTCGCCAGTGGCATTAGCGATTGTGTTATTTTATTCCTACACAAAACGTTTCACATCATTGTGCCATATTTTTTTAGGAATCGGACAGGCATTGGTTCCTATCGGGGCATACATAGCTGTTTCCGCTGAATTCGCCATAGTTCCGATTATTTTCTCATTCATTGTATTGGGATGGATGGCAGGATTCGACATCATCTATGCTTTGCAAGACGAGGATTTCGACAGACAAGAGTCATTGCACAGCGTACCTGAACGTTTAGGCAGAAAAAATGCTCTTCTAACATCAATCGGCATTCACTGTATCACTGCAATACTTGTTGTAGTTGTTGGTATAATTGCTGGATTTTCTTGGCTATACTGGATTGGCGCGATCCTATTTATCGGTTGTCTAACATTCCAGCATGCGATAGTCTCCCCTACCGACATTTCAAGAGTAAACCTTGCATTCAGCACAACCAATGGCTTTGCGAGCATAGTTTATGCCACATTCACCATTGCTAGCCTATTTGTTTAGTTTGCGCGCTCTATCGAAAGAGAAAAAGAAACAATCCCAAACAACGAATCCTGATGCGAATCCAGCGCTAATTCAAACGTGTTCACACCTTTACGAAACGAGTTTGCATAGAACAGCGTTTGCTGCAATTCCACCAAACTATCGGAACGCATAGTTCCAACCGTCTTGAATCCATTGCCGTACAACGGGATAGCTATCGGCACAGAAACAGATTCCCCATTTGGAGAATGGTATCCTAACACAAGCGGCAATTGATACGTCGGCACGGCAGGTTCATGTACGACCGACAGCACCACATTGTATAACTGAAATGTATCGGCTGTATTTTCAAACTCGAATCGTACATGTTCGTTCTTCGTCAAAAGATTATTCTCGAACGTATATGTTTTTTCGTACGCAACATCCTTACCTTCGCACGATTGCAGCAACACAACCACAAAACTTACAATAATTCCTACCCAATAATTCTGTTTCATATTTCTGAATTTTCTACATTCAAAGATACACGATAGATGCGAAATAACAAACAGAATAGTTCATTTACCGAACAAATACCTTTCGTACATGTACAGCGCCATCAGGATCCTTCAATTTCACAATATACACGCCCGTAGTTGGCATATAGTATTCAACAACAGAGTCGGGAGACTTCGATGTGAAACGAGCAATTTCACCAACAGGATTTATTATATAAATATCGTATTCCTTTACATTCTTCAATACTATATACTTCGGTATCGTATAGATTTGCATATCAGTATTTTCAATCTTACGGAAGCGAGCCTCCAATTCCACATCCTTCGTCATCATTATATTGCGGACAGTATCGGTATTGCCATCACTCCATTCTATGAATTCATAGCCTTCAGCCGCCTGAACAGAAATAACCGCAACCTGCATAAAGTCGAAAATTCCGTCGCCACTTACAAAACCAGCATTTTCCTCACTAATTGATAAAGAAAGGTGGAATTGAACAGGAACAAAGTTTGCAATTATCAACGTGTCGCTCAACACGGTAACAGTTATTGTGTCGGTAGATTGTCCTGTTGACCATCCGCCTAATTTGTAACCATAGATTGGCGTAGCTATCAACTCAGCATCCGACTGATAACTATACAATCCCGCACCTTCAACTGTTCCGAAATACGAATCATTCACCGACAAACGAACTTCATATTCAATTGGGATAAAGTTTGCGACCATCGTTGCCGTAGCCTTGATTCGATACGAGCGAACAGCAACAGTATCACCATCGCTCCACGATTCAAAGCGATACCCTTTCTCAGGCACTGCGGAAATCATAATTTCAGAACCATATTCATACGAGCCGCTACCCTCAACGCTACCCATAGCTTCATCGCTGCTATACAATGAAAGTTCGTACACTATTGGTTTGAACCGAGCTTCGTACATAGTATCGCTCACCACCACAATACGGCGGCTCATATCAACCACGCCATCGCTCCATTCAACAAATTCATAGCCATATTTACAACGAGCTTCTATCACGGTATCCTCGTTCATATTATATACACCCGAGCCAAACACTTCACCAAAATTCTCGTCATTAACAGTAAGATTTACAGTGTATTGTATTGGTTTAAAGACTGCCATAAACGTTGTGTCGCTAACAATCACAAACTTACGTGTCGCATTTGTGTTTCCATCATCCCATTTCACAAACGCGAACCCGTCACGAGGTTCAGCGGTAAATGTCACCATGGTGTTGTAATTATAACTACCCACGCCAGCAACAGTTCCCATCAACACATCGTTTGTCATTGCCGATGCGATGAATGTTTTTGGTTTAAAGTACGCTGTATCATACATATCACCATTCATCACATACGTTTTCTGAGGAGTTTTCGAACCATTCGCCCATTGATAGAACTCATATCCTTCGTTCGGAACTGCCTCAACGGCAACTTCGGAATTAAAGTCATACAAATCATAACCGCCTTCTATATAGCCATAATTTGAATTATTAACCGCAACCGAAAGGCTGTATTGGATTGGTTCGAACAATGCTTCTATCGTGGTATTTTTCACAACGGTCAACTGACGTGGATTTTGCATTACACCATCATTCCAACGAACAAAATGATATCCGTAGTTTTCAACCGCGCGCATCTCCAACACATAATTATAGTCATAGATGCCACCGCCTTCCACAGAGCCGTAGGCAACATTATTCGCCGTTGCCGTAACAGTATATTTTGCAGGAGAAACAGCATATTGCGCAATATAGTTTTCCGTCTTTGTAACAGGAGCAATATCGTGGTTCCAGCCTTTGAACGTATAACTTGATGCCGCATCGGTAGGACGTGTTGGCGTTTCGCCATCGTACAAAGGCATATCGCCATAATCCAAAACAGAAACCTGCAGCACTACCCCATCGTAATTCTTAAACGACACCACATATTGATTCACCACAGTATTGTAAGTGATTGTATATGCCGCATTTCCTTTAACCGTATCAAGTTCTGGCGACCAACAACAGAACGAATACGAATATTGTTCGTTGCCTTCTTTCACAGGAATTTCCTCATCGAAAACAGGCATGTCGCCATATTGAGCCACTTGCTTCAACAAAACAGCGGTAGCATCTTCCGACAAGAAATTCACGACATACGTTTTCGGTGTTTTTGCATAAACAGCCGTGTACGTTGTTTCCATTGTTACTGGCTGAAGGTCTGGCGACCAACTTTCAAACCTATATGAATAACGTTCGTCGGACAATTTTGTAGGAATCGGACACGTTGGAACAGAACGATAATTAAACTCTGTTTGTTGCAAAACGGTACCATCCTCGTCAACAAATGTAATCATATACATATCAGAAGCAAGCATGAAAGTTGCTGTATAAACAGCATCACCCACAACCTTAACCGGGGTAACGTTCCAACCAGCAAATGTATAGACATTACCTGCATCATTTGGTTTCTGAGGCACTTTTCCATCATATGACGGCATCACACCATATTCATAAGTTGATTGTTGAAGAACAGAACCATCCTCATTTTTGAACACCACGGTAAATGATTTTGCAATAGGTTCATACATAGCCACATACGTTTCTTCGCCGACAACAGGAACAAGAGTTTTGTTCCAGCCTGCAAACATAAACGATTCACTTTCGGTAGCCGCTTTCATAGGAACTGCGCCATAATATACTGGCATTTCGCCGTATGCCACTTGTGTATTCTGTAACTCTTTGCCATCTTCATTAACAAAAGAAATAGAATACATGTTTGTAACGGCCGTGTAAGTCGGACGATATGTAATTGCCGATTTCACAGGCGTTACAATTGGATTCCAAGTTTCGAATTGATACGAGAATTGTGCATCGGACGGTTTTTCAGGCGCACTGCATATAGGCAACGAGCCAAATTCATAATAACCAGAAGCAGAAAGTATTTCTCCATTTTCATCCTCGAATGTTACAGAATACGTACGCAACGATTGAGAGAATCGTGCCGTATAAACAGCATCAGCAGTAACAATTTGCACAGGTTTGTCCCAACCGACAAATGTGTACACATATTGTTCCGTTGCAGGTTTTGTAGGAGCAACAACCGAAAGAGATTCACCATAGCCATACACACCGGAACCTTCGAGTACCGTACCCTCTTCATCAACAAATTTCACAGAATACGTATTCAGATGTTCCTTAAACACAGCATAATACGTTGCCGCACGTTCCACAGGAATTATATCGGGAGACCAATAATCAAATTCGTACGAGAACTGTGCATCAGCAGCCCGTGTAGGAATATAGCACGTTGGCATTGCGCCATACGGCACATCCATACGTTGTAGAATCTGATCATTATAGTTTTTGAACGTAATCTGATACAAAACAGTTTCCGTTGTGTAAGTCGCAACATATTCCGCATCAGCGGTAACTCTCGCCAATTCGGCATTCCAACCTGCGAACGTGTATGTTATGCCATCATCGCCTTCCTTGGTAGGATACGGATTTTCGTATGATGGATATGTGCCATACAAAACCTCGGAAGTTTGCAAAACCGTACCATCCTCATCTTTGAACGTAACCACATAACTGTTTGTGATTTGCGTAAACACAGCGGTATATGTTGTATTTCCCGTTACGGCAACGATTGTTTTATTCCATCCTGCAAATTCATACGAATATTGTGCAGATCCCTCTTTTTGCGGTGTTGCTGCCGTATATTCTGGAATTGTTCCATATACTTCGTCGGTGTGTTGCAATTCCGTTCCATCTTCGTTGGCAAACACTACCGCATACGTTCTTTCCGTAGCGACAAACGAAGCTTTGTATGCCGCATCAGAAGTTACCTCAACAATTGACGGAGTCCATTCCGCAAACGAAAATTCGTACTGGGCAGTTGCATTCTTCGTTGGATTTTCCATAGTTGGCAACTGACCGTAATCGTATGTTTCAGAAGCGATGAGCGAATTATCATCAGCATAGAACGACACCGTGTATTGATTCAATGTTTTTGTGTATGTCGCCGTGTACACCGCATCGGCTGCGACTTCAATTACATGGTAATTCCAACCAGCAAACGTGTACGAATATTGCGGAGTGGAAGATTTTGTTGGTGGCACGCACATAGGTTTGTCGCCATATTCATATTGTTGCGACTGCAAAATTGTGCCATCATCATCTTTAAACGTAATCGTATAGGTATTCTTCACAGAACTATACGTTGCGGTATATGTTTTATCCTCAGTAACAACAGTTTGTTTTGGATACCATGAGTCAAATTCATACGTATATTGAGCATCAGCAGCTTTCGACGGAATTGCGCAAATTGGCATTGCTCCGTATGCAAAACTTGACTGCTGCAACACAGAACCATCATCATCAACGAATGTGATTTCATACATTGTGGTAGCATCGGTAAATGTCGCAGTATAAATTGCATTGTCAGTGACACGGGAAGGAACCACATTCCAGCCAGCAAATGAATAATTTACGCCATTTTCACTTGGTTTTGTCGGAATAGCACCATCGTACGATGGATAATTACCGTAAGCGACTTTTGATATCTGTAAAATGTCGCCGTTATAGTTTTTGAAAATCACAGAGTATTCATTCACAGACTCCGTAAATGTAGCCGTATAGACAACAGTATTGGTAACCTCAGCCAACGGTTTATCCCAGCCTGCAAATTCATACGAATATTGTGCAGTTGAAGGTTTTTCGGGCTGAACGCCTTCATATACAGGATATGAACCATACGGCAAATTCGACGACTGCAACTCCGTGCCATCGGCATTATTGAACTTCACAACATATTGATTCACAACAGCATTGTATTCGGCTTGATACGTTGCATTTCCAACCACTTCGGAAATTGCAGGTTTCCATCCAGTAAATTCATACGAATATTGTGCCGTTGATGACTTTTCGGGGGCAGAGATTGTTGGCATTGCGCCATAGACATATTCTGCAGAAGAAATCACTGAATAATCATCATCAACAAACGTGATGGTATATGTCCGTTCCACTTGGGCAAACGTAGCCGTGTAAACTGCATCGGCAGTCACTTTTGCAATAGATTTATCCCAACCACTGAACACATACGAATATTGGTCAGTTGATGCTTTTGTCGGTGTAGTTCCCAAATATGAAGGAGTTGCACCATATTCATAATCACGTTTTTGTAGGATAGATTCTCCATCTTCATCAACAAATGTCACCGAATATTTGTTGGTGATGGCAGTGTATGTCGCATAATATTCCGCATCGAATGCTACCGCCGACAATTCCGGAGTCCACGATTCAAAAACGTAAGTATAACGGGCATCAGGCTCTCTTGTTGGAATCGGACACATTGGCAACGCGCCATATCCAAACAAAGAACTTTGAAGAATTGTATCGTTATAGTTTCGGAATATTATTGTGTAACTATTTGTACTCTTGACAAATACAGCAGTATAAACAACATCTTCGGTTACTACGTCCACAGTTTTATTCCATCCAACAAAACTATATTCATATTCCTCATCTGCGCTTTTACTTGGCATAACTCCACTGTACGATGGAAGCATTCCATATTCAACATACGACGACTGCAAAATCTCGCCATCATAATTCTTGAACGTCACAAGATATGAATTAGTTGATACTGAGTATGTTGCAACGTATATTTCATCACCACTTACTGTACGGATTGTTTTATTCCATCCAGCAAATGAATATGTATAGTGCGCCGTTGCTGATTTCTCTGGCTCTGAGCCAACGTAGTTTGGCAGTTCTCCATACGCAACAGTCGAACGTTGCAAAACAGAGCCATCGTCGTTTTTGAATATAATCTCATACGAATTGATTGATTCTGAATATGTTGCCTTATACACCGCAGCACCTGTAACTTCGGAAATTGCCGGGGCCCAACCAGCGAATGTATATGAATACTGTGCCGTAGCCTCTTTTGGCGTAGCGACGCAACTTGGCATTGCACCATATTCATAATCCTGAGCAAACAGTTTGTTGTTGTTTTCATCAACAAAAGTAATTCTATATGAATTAGTTACCGTATTATACGTGGCGGTATATGTTGTATTTTCCGTCACTGCGGCAACAGCAGGATTCCAACCAGCAAACGAATAGGTATATTGCGCTGTTGATGCTTTTGAAGGTATCGCTGCCGATGGCATTGCACCATATTCATATTGCATTGATGACAAGATTGTTTCCCCATCTTCATCAACAAATGTTACCGTGAATGATTTCTTATGTGCTTGATACGAAGCAACATACGATTCCGCCCCATCAACTTCGTGAAGAGCTGGATACCATGCGGCGAATGAATATGTATACCGTTCATCTTCGTCTTTCGTTGGATTACTGCACGTTGGCATTGCACCATATACAAAATCTACTGTTTGCAGCAACGTTGTTCCATCTTCGTCGTAAAATGAGATTGGATACGTTGTGGTTTCATCAGAATACGTTGCAACATACTCCATATCGGCTGAAACAGGCGAAATTGGAACATTCCAACCTTTAAACAAATAATCATTTCCCGCTTCCGACGGACGAGTTGGAATTCCTCCGTTATATGAAGGTATTTCGCCATACGCAACTTGCGACGACTGCAATACTACTCCATCGTAATTCTTGAATGTAATCACATACACATTCGTTGTATGGCTATACGTTGCGACATACGTAGCATCACCTGAAACAGGAATTATTGTTTTATTCCATCCTTCAAACTCAAATGTATATTGCGTAGTAGCAGCCTTCTCAGGAGTCTCACCTTCATACGACGGCATTGTACCATATTCATATTCCGATAATTGCAATTCGCTATTATCATCATTTACAAACGAAATCGTATATTTTTTAGTAACTTCCTCATACGTAGCAATATAGATAACACTTTCGGTGACTTCCGTTATTGTTTTGTCCCAACCAACAAAGTTATACGAATACTGTATAGTGGAGGCCTTTTCAGGTGTTTCTCCCTCGTACGACGGCATCGCGCCATATTCAACCAACGATTTCTGCAACTCCGAGCCATCTTCGTTTTCAAATATAACCTGATAAGTATTCACACTTGGAGTATATGTTGCAACATATGTTTCGTCGCCTACCACAGAAACGATTGGTTTGTTCCATCCCGCAAATGAATATGAATACTGTGCAGAAGCTGGTTTTATTGGCGTTGCGCCCGTGTAAACCGGCGTAGTTCCATATTCGTATGCCTTCGACAACAAGGTTGTTTCCTCATCTTCGTCGAGGAATGTTACAATATATGTATTCCGTTCCGCAGAATATTTTGCAGTATATGAAGCATCACCCGTAACAGGTTTAATTACAGGAATCCAGGTGTCAAACGAATAGGTATATTCCGCTGTAGATGGTTTTGACGGAAGAACACCGGTATAAACAGGAGTTGCGCCATATTGTAATTCAACGGAACGTAATTCTGTAGTACCATCTTCGTCGTAGAACGTTATCGTATAAGAATTCAACGAATTCGAATATTGCGCAATATATACGACATCGGAAGTTACAGCCGTCAAGGCATTGTTCCACCCAACAAACGAGAATGTATTTTCATCATTCGACGGACGAGTTGGCGTTTCGCCCGAATACACAGGCACAGAACCATATTCCACTTGCGAAGACTGCAATTCCAAACCATCATAGTTTTTAAACACAACCGTATATTTCTGCAAATTTGCCGAGAATGTTGCTGTATATGTAACATCGCCTGTCACAGGAACAATGGTCTTGTCCCAGCCATCGAACGTGTACGCATATTGCTCGGTAGCTGTTTTTTCAGGTGTCGCGCCAGAATATTCCGGCGTTGTTCCGTACACTACATTTTCGAGTTTCTGAAGTTCATCGCCATTCTCATTTTTGAATGTAACCACATATTTATTTTCTTCACTTTCGTATGTGGCAGTATATGTTGCTGTTCCAACTACTGCAACCACAGCAGGACTCCAACCAGCGAAACTGTATGTATATTGCGCAGTTGCCGTTTTCGATGGAGTTTCGCACGTCGGTAGTTCTCCATAGTCAATCAGTGTATGCTTCAACTCTGTGCCATCTTCATCCTTAAAGATTACAATATATTTGTTTAGAGTTGCGGCATACGTTGCAGTGTATGTTGCTGTTCCCGTAACCGCACTTATTTCAGAATTCCAACCATTAAACGAATACGTATATTGTGCAGTGGAAGCTTTTGTTGGTGTGATGCCAGAATATTCAGGAACTTCACCATATTCAACTTCGGAAGATTGCAGTACCGTTGTGCCATCTTCGTCAACAAATTCCACCAAATATGAATTTTTCACAGCCCGATATGTCGCAACATACGATGCTGCGCCAGTAACCTTTACCACCGCAGGTTCCCAACCATTGAACGTGTATGTATATTCAGCAGTTGCCGCTTTTTGCGGATGCTCGCAAATCGGCATAGCGTCATACACAAATTCATCGTCCTGCAACACACTACCGTCTTCATCGTAGAAAGTAATCACATATTTGTTCGTTTCGTTCGAGAAAGTTGCAGTATAAACCGCTTCGCCAACAACCGCAACTGGTTCAACATCCCAACCCGCAAACGAATATGTGTTGACGCCATCAGTCGGTTTTGTCGGTATAGCTCCTGAATATGATGGAATCACTCCATAGTCAACTTCCGTTGATTGCAGGATTTCACCATCGTAATTCTTAAACACAATTGTGTAACTATTTGTTTGTGTGGTATATGTAGCCGTGTAAACCACATCTTCGATAATTGGCACTATCGTTTTGTTCCAACCTTTGAATACGTATGAATATTGGGCTGTTGATGCTTTTTCAGGTGTTTCTCCCGAATATACAGGCAGTGTTCCATAGTCAATTTGTTCGATTTTTTGCAACAACGTACCATCTTCATTTTCAAACACAGCATCGTAGGTGTTCAATTCCGAAGCATACGTAGCGGTGTAGGTAACATTTCCCGTAACCGAACTAACAGCTGGCGACCAACCGCTGAACGAATATGTATATTGCGCCGTTGCAGCTTTTGACGGATTTTCGCATGACGGCATTGCGCCATATTCATACACTTGTTCTTTCAGTTTCGACAAATTTTCATCAACAAACAAAACGGTATATGAGTTGACCGTTTCGGAATAAACAGCAGTATATACAATCGCACCTATCACCGCCGTGATTGGCTGATTCCAGCCTGTGAACGTATATGAATATTGGGCTGTTGACGCTTTTTCTGGTGTAGCCTCAACATATTCGGGAACAGTGCCATATTCCAAAGTCGAAGTTTGCAACACTTTCACCCCGTCTTCATCAACGAATTTCACCAAATATGAATTTGTGGTTGCGCTATACGAAGCTGTGTACGAAGCATTTTCGGTAACTTGCGCTATGGCTGGAGTCCATGCGTTAAACGTATATGTATATTGAGCTGTGGCAGCTTTTGTAGGCGTTTGGCACGTTGGCGTTTCTCCGTATGCTATATCTTTTTCTTGTATTACCGTTGTACCATCTTCATCGTAAAACGTAATATGATATGAATTTACCGACGGTGCATAAACAGCAACATATTCGGCAGAGCCAGCAACTTTTACGATTGTATTGTTCCAACCCGTAAATGCGTATGTATATTGTGCTGTTGACGCTTTCGTGGGCGTTTCGCCGACATACGACGGCATTGCTCCGTAAGCAACCATTGACGATTGCAATGTTGTTCCGTCATCGTTTTTGAATACAATGCTATATTGATTGACTGTTGATGCATATGTTGCCGTATATGTTATTGCTTCTGTTACCGTTGCAATTGTTTTATCCCAACCATTGAATGTATATGTATATTGAGCCGTTGACGCTTTTGTGGGCGTTTCGCCTGAATATACTGGTTTTGTACCATACGCCACAGTTCCCGACTGCAATTCTGTGCCATCTTCGTCTTCGAATGTCACAAGATACTCATTTACAGTTGATTCGTATGTTGCAGTATAGGTAGTTGCACCCGTAACGGAAACAATATCCTTATTCCAACCCGCAAATGTATATGTGTATTGTGCTGTTGCAGCTTTTGCAGGCGTTTCGCCCGAATACACCGGAGTTGCGCCATACGCCACATTCCCCGACTGCAACACTGAGCCATCATCGTTTTTAAATATAATCACATATTCATTTACCGTTTGATTGTATGTTGCCGTGTAGACCGCATCGCCATTGACTTCCGTCAATTCCGCATTCCAATCCGCAAACGTGTAGGTATATTGTGCTGTAGGCGATTTTACTGGAGTGGCACCGCTATACGATGGCATTTCGCCATACGACACATTGCTCGACTGCAACACAGTGCCATCGTCGTTTTTGAAGACAACCGAATATTTATTCAGAGTTGCCGCATACGTTGCTTTGTACGTTGCAGCCCCCGAAACAGTTCCTATAGAAGGAGTCCAGCCATTGAACGCGTAGGTATACTGCACAGTAGCGGCCTTTGTTGGTTCTTCACAAGATGGAGTTGATCCATACGCAAACACCGATGCCTGAATCACCGAATTATCATCATCCACAAAGGTGATGGTATATTCATTCACTGTTGAAGCGTACGTTGCCGTATAAATAACCGTTCCCGTAACCGCTGTTATTTCCTTATTCCAACCATTAAACGAATACGTATATTGTGCAGTAGATGCTTTTGTAGGTGTTTCACCAGAATATGCCGGTATTGTGCCATAGGCAACATTTGATGATTGCAACACCGTTCCGTCTTCATTTTTGAACGTAACTGCATACTCACGAAGCGAAGAAGCGAACGTTGCCGAATACACCGCTGCCGCCGAAACAGAAACTATTGCCGGAGTCCAGCCATCAAAGGTATAATCGTACTGCGCCGTTGATGCTTTTGTAGGCGTTGCGCCTGAATATTCAGGTGTGGCACCATACGCCAACAACAAGGATTGAAGCGTTGCACCGTCGTTTTTGAACGTGATAGTGTATTGATTTACAGTGGAATTATATGTTGCCGTGTACACTGCATCGCCCGTAACATTCGCAATTGTAGTGTTCCACCCTGCAAATGTGTAACTATACTGGGCAGTTGCACTCTTTGTCGGCGTTGCGCCGCTATATGCTGGTTTTTCGCCATACGGAATCTGCGATGATTGCAATACAGTACCATCTTCATTTTTAAATGTAATGGTATATGAATTAACCGATGAATTATATGTTGCCGTGTATGTGGCATCAGCAGTAACGTTCGTAATTGCCGGCGACCATGCCGCAAACGTATATGTATATTGTACGTCGGCAGCTTTTGTAGGCGTTTCGCAGGACGGTAGTTCCAAATAATTATACAAAGATGACTGCAATTCCGTGCCATCATCATTTTTGAACACGACCGTATATTGATCAATTGCGAACGTTGCCACAAACGAAGCATTTTCCGTCACGGTAATGGAACGCGATGCTGTTGTAATGCCATCGTTCCATGAAACAAAATGATACCCAACCTTTGGCGTTGCCGTCAATGTTACTGAGCTATTGTAGTCGTATGTTCCGCCACCAGAGACCGTTCCAAAGGAATTATTCGCACTTGTGGCAGTAATTTCATACGAATTCAAACCGAAATTCGCCGTATAAGTGGCATTGCCCAACACAAGAACATCACGTTCCGCTGGCGCGTACATATCATCTTCCCAATTAAGGAAATGATAGCCCGTGGCAGGCTCGGCCGAAATTACAGCTGAAGTGTTATAATCATAAACGCCGCCACCTGAAACCGTTCCTTGTTCCTCATTGCTCGACACAACAGTGATTGTATATGGTATCGGAGCAAATTCAGCTATATAATCGGCATCGGCAGAGATATTATTGAGCGCACGGGTACGAGTAGCAACGCCATCGCTCCATCTCACAAAGCTGTAGCCCGGATTTGGCGTGGCCTCCAACGTGGTTGACGCACCAGTTTTGAATGTTCCATAACCACTGCACGTTCCCATTGCCGCATCGTTCGGAGTTGCCGTAATTTTATACGTATTTATTGCAAAAAAAGCGACATACGTAGCATCACCAATCGCAATAATAGTATCCTTCAACGTGGTACAACCATCGCTCCAGTTCGTAAAATGATACCCATTCTTAGGCGTTGCCGTTGCAATTATTTGAGTACCATAATCATACTTATTCTGATTTGCCGTTGGCGAATACGAAACTGTTCCCATTCCCGTGTCATTCGACTTTATGGTAATAGTTTGTTTTCCCGAAGCAAGCCGTGCCGAATACGTTGTATTGCCCGTAACCCTCACACGACGGGGATTTTCGGTATTTCCATCCCCCCATTGGGAGAACTTCAGACCATGCCCTGGTTCAATTGAAACCGAAATTTCTATTGTATCGCCATAGTAGTATGTTCCAGCTCCATTCACGGTATAGTACGAAGTCACATCTCTAAAATTCACCCTTGTAGTTCCTTTCTCCGTAGAAATAGTGTACTGTTTTGGGGTAAAAATTGCGGTATAGTTATACACTCCGTTTACCTCAACGTGGAAATCAATATTATCGTCGGTAATTCCCGCGCCATCATCTTCCCAGTGGTCGAATATACCATGAATAGTTGGCTCGGCTGTAACTTGAGCCATATAATGTTCGCAATCAGCCTGTTGCGTAGTCACCACGGTACCAAGTTCGGTATTGTTGGTTGCAGTATTCAAAGTGATGACAGGCGATTCGGTAAAACCACCTGTTGCATTGGAATACGAGCCCCAGTTTCCATTTGCGCCTGTGTAAGATGAACCTGCATCGCAAGGGACATAGATGAACTGCAACGACGTGCCATATAAATCCTTTGCCAAGGTTGGCGGTGTATCGGCCTTGAAAATCAGCGTGGTAAGTTTCGGACAGTTATCGAAGACACCATAGTCGATATTCGTCATTGACACGGGCACAGTAATTGATTCAACATTTTGTTGCGAATACACGGCATCTGTCGCCATTTTTGAAACGCCATCGGGAATCACATACGTCGTAATCGGATTATTATCAGGCATTTTCACAATTGTTTCCATATCGGCGGTATAAATAATGCCATCAATAACTGCAAAACATGAGTTGCCATCCTCCAAATGAATCAAGCGCAACTTAGGGCAATCGGTTACCCAGCGGTCCTGAATAGTACAAACACCGGAGCCAATGGTTATTTCCTCCATATTCGAGCAGCCACGGAACGCCTCATACGAAATTTTAGTAAGTGACGGCGGCATTGATATAGAAGTAAGATTCGTGCATTGGTAAAACGCCGCATTACCGATAGAAGTCACACCATTTTCAATCACAACCGATTTTATACGGGTACGGTAATTATACCACGGGGCATTTCCATTGCCACGGCAACCATAATCCCAATTGCCGTGGTAATTTCTCATATTTCCCGTACCATAAATGGTAAGCACTCCCGACTCTGTATCAAGAGTCCACTGAATTGAACCTATCGTTCCCGTATATATAGTAGCTTGCACCGCCAGCCAACCAAACACGATACAAAGTGCAGTACAAAACGTCCGTAAAAACCTTCTCATAATCACTAAATTCTAACTTATGTTCATTACATAACACAACAAACCAAGTTGGTAAATATATGAATTTTCAGTCAAAAACGCAAGATTATGAACGGGAAATATACAATCTCCCATTTATCAAAGATTTTCCAAATTACTTTTCTTTCGAAAAAAAGTAAGCGTTACGGGACTATCGAAATTTTTTCAATTTCTTATATTCGGATTAATATTCACGAGATAGTAATTCACTCATGAATGTTTTTAGTTCTTCTTTTTGAATATCAGCAATTTGAATACTGTCGAGTATAGTTTGTGCCTGTCGGAAATAATCAGTGATTACCGCAACGGTTTTCGACTTCACATCAACCGAATTATACAACGCAACCACTTTATTGAACTTATCGGTTTCATCAATCGATGAATCCGACATTAATTGTAGTAATTGTTGTTTTTCAGCACCTTGCAACGATTGAAGGGCTTGGATCAACAAATATGTTTTTTTATTTACCCGAATATCGCCGCCGATTTTTTTCCCGAATGTTTGTTCGTTTCCGTAAGTATCGAGCACATCGTCCTGCAACTGGAACGCAATGCCAATCAAACGACCGATTTCGTAGATTTTATCGGCATCTTCCTTTGAGGCTCCACCAACGATTGCCCCAGCCTTTAAGCAGGCAGCCAGCAACACAGAGGTTTTTAACTCAATCATTTTCAGATACATTGGTTCTGAAACTATCGAATCCGACAAAGCGGCATTTTCCAAATCGACATCATATTGCTGACCTTCGCACACCTCTAATGCGGTCTTATTCAGCAACTTAAACAATTGAGGAACAAACGTTCCCGATTCCTCAAAAAAAAGATAGGCGATAATCATCACCGCATCGCCCGACAATATTGCCGTGTTTTCATCCCATTTAGTGTGAACAGTCGGCTTTCCACGACGGATAGACGCTTTGTCCATTATATCGTCGTGAATCAATGTAAAATTATGGAATGTTTCGAAGGCCAAAGCAACCGACATCGCCGATGAATACGAGCCAGAAAACATTTTTGACGCAAGAAGCACCAACGACGCACGAACACGTTTACCACCATTTTGCAGAATATATTTACACGGTTCGTACAATCCCGACGGTTCCGCAAACTCGTCGCTTTGCAAACGAGTAACCAATGCTTCGTTTATTGCCGACTGATATGCTTCTAAACTCCTCATACTCATTACTTTTTCATGTCGAACAATCCTTCCGCCAACATTTTATCAATACCCTCTTCGAGCGTTGTCAACGGACGGTTCAACAATCGTGTTTTCATAAATTCATTATCAGGACAGCGACGTTTCATATCACCGTCTTTCAAAGGCGGAACGTTTATAATTCGTGACGAAGAATTGGTTTTTCGTACAATAATTTCAGCCAAATCTTTAATCATGATTTCCTTGTCGCCACCGATATTCGCCACATCGTTAATCAACATATTATTTTCGAACGCATTCACACACGCCTCCACATTGTCGTCGATATAACAGAAGGTGCGGGTTTGCGTGCCATCGCCGTAAATTGTAATATCCTCGTTTTTCATTGCCTTGATTATGAACTTACTCATCACAAAATCAAGACTTTGCCGAGGTCCATAGGTATTGAAAAAACGGAAAATTGAATATTCCAATCCATATTCCTGATAATACGAACGAAGGAACGACTCGCCTACATTTTTCACAACCGCATAGGGCACACGAGAGTTAAGTGGCGTAGTATCAACACGTTGTGGTATTTCAAAAGGTTCGCCATACACTTCCGACGACGACGAGAAAAACAAGCGTTTCACACCCGTCACACGCGAAAGTTTACATATATTACTAATACCCGTTATATCCTCCAAAACCTGCAATGGATGTTGTTGCGTACGTTGCACGCCAACCATAGCAGCATAATGGAACACATAATCGAAACGGTATGCCTGCATAACCGACGCAATACTCTGATAATCATTTACATCGCAGTTAATAAATTTAAACTGCGGAGTTGACGACGGTGGCAGTTTCCCTCGCGAACCCGTAGAAAGATTGTCAGCCACGACAACATAATAGTCTTCGTTTTTCAAAAACCGTTCTACCATATAACTGCCAATAAAACCAGCGCCACCCGTAACCAAAATATATGTCTTCATAGGCTAATCTTCTATCTGTAAATTTTCCAACTCAATATCCTCTTCCTCATTATATATATCAAGCAATGGTTCTTGGAAATGCTTGGTCATGATTCGTTTGTCGAGAGTGAGCAACATGCTCGGCAACAACAAGTTGTTGAACAACATGGCGAACAACAACGTAAGCGAAACCAAAATACCCATAGCCTGCGTTCCTCCGAACTCGGAGAACGAGAACACCATAAATCCAAAGAATAATATTATTGAAGTTGATATAAGGCTTGGGGAAGTTTCGCGCACTGCCAACAACACCGAATCGTGGATTTCGCCGTCGGTTGCCTTCAACTGCTGACGGTAGCGAGACAGCAAGTGAATGGTGTCGTCAACGGAAATACCAAACGCCACGCTAAACACAAAGATTGTTGTCATCTTTATCGGGATGCCTATGAATCCCATCAACGCCGCAGTAAAGAACAACGGCAAAATGTTCGGAATGAGCGACACAAGCACCATTCGTTTTGAACGGAACAACAACGCCATGAAAAATGCGATTATCACAATGGCGAGCATCAGACTCACATACAGATTTTTGAGCAAATATTGTGTCCCTTTAAAATACACGGAACAAGTTCCCGTAATCAATGTTTTATAGCGGTCGGAAGGGAAAATCGAATCCAAATCCTTGCGGATGTCTTGTTCCAACCGAGCCATATTATTTGTTCCAATATCCTGTGCGCTGCAACGGATACGGATTTTCTTTCCCGTGGAATCCACAAGCGAATATTGCAAAGAACCCAAGCCCTCGCTTGTGCCTTTCACAAGTTTCTTCATCTTGTTTTTAAAGAATATATCGCTCGAATTTGGCAGCGTATAATATTTTGAATCACCGCCATTGTGCGACTGCCATGCAAACTTCACAAACTCAATAACCGACAATGGTTTAGCCAACTCAGGATATTTGCAAAGACTATCGCTCAACTGCTGTACTTTTCTCAAAAATGCCCTATCGGACATAAGATTGATTTTAGCCGTGTCCTCAATCTGGATTTCGAGCGGCAACACGCCATTGAATTTCTCTTCGGCATATTTCAAGTCGCACATTATGGCATCGTCCTGCGGCAAATCATCAACAACATAGCCCGTTGACTGGATTTTCGACATGCCAAACAAAGCCACGCACAACAATACTCCGGTAACTGCATACACCGCATATCGATGTTTTTCCGTTACCGTTATAATAAAGTCAACGACTGACGAGAACATTTTACTATCGAGATGCTTGAGCATTTGCGCCGACGGCGGTGCAAGAAAACTGAACACAATCGACAAAATCAATATTGAAAACACAAACACTCCCATAATACCAAGTGTGGCAACTATACCGAATTCCTTCAGCATCGGGCTGCTTGTGAAAATAAACGTGAAAAAGCCTATCGATGTGGTTAAGTTCGACAAAAACACTGCGTTTCCTACTTTATATATTGTACGCTGCAATGCTTTTATTTTATTTCCATGCACACGGAATTCCTGATGATATTTATTCAGGAAGAACACGCAGTTCGGCACACTGATGACAATGATAAGCGGCGGCAACATCGAACTCATCGCCGAAATCTCGTAGTGGAAAATTCCCATCCAGCCCATCACCCAAATCACCGAAACACCCACAACAAGCATTGAAAACATCATATTCTTGAACGACTTGAATATGAACAACAAAATGATGGCGCACACCAGAATCGCCATCACAATAAACATCACCAATTCATCCTGCAGTTTAAGGGATGTTTGCGTACGGATAAACGGCATTCCTGTATAAAATACCGGCACCGATGTTTCCGCCGAGAACTTATCGACCACCGACTGGATAGAAGCAATCAAATCCTCGCGCGCCGGACTATCCAAAATCGCCTGCCGCATGGTAAGCATCAGCACGAACGTTGATGTGTCGTCGCTGAACAACAATCCCCTATACAACGGTTGGTCCAACACCAACGCTGCTATTGAGTCCAATTCCTCCTGCGTTTGCGGTCGTTCCTTAAAAAACTTCGTCACCGAAGAGCCTTCTATCTGCATAGCATGCCCCACCGACATAAGATTATCGACGCCATTGAACGTTTTGATGGTATCACACACATCAAGGAATTTATTGAATGTGGAAAGTTCAAACAAACGATTTGTCTTCAACCCGACAATCATTCCATTCGCATCGGAGCCGAAATCTTTCTTGAATTGCACAAATTGTTTGTACGAAGTATCTGTTTGGGGCAACATTGAAATATATTCATACGACAATTTGACCTTGGTCGCTTCATATCCCATACCCAGCGTAAGCACCGATAAAACGATGGAAATCGCTACTCTATTCTTAAGTATAATTCGTGCTAATTTAACCCACATGAATACTATATAAAAAACACGGCTAATATAGTAAATTTGGTGAATGTGTACAACAAGATTTTTGTATTATAGATTTTTGCTGTCAAAATCAGCAGATGGTTGGTTTTGTAGAAAAATGAGTAGTAGCAATTTTTATTCCTTACACTTTTTGTATCGCAGTGATTCCGCTCACCTTCCCTACCGTCAATGCGCCAATTGAAACGCCGTTGCGGACAACCGACGAAATGAGCAACGGATAGTCGCGGGTGATGGTTGAGAGAGTAATCACATCGTTTTCTTTCAGTTTCGCATTGATTGATTCCAGCACCTTGCATTGCATATTTCCGAGATATTCAATCGTAACTTTTCTCATCGGTTCGTAGCAAAATTCATAGCGGTCACCAATGGTTAACGTATGAATGGTAAGTTCCTCAATATTAACAAATTCACTACTCTCACTCTTGTTGGTAAGCGAGTCAAGATATTCGTCCCAATTTTTGTAGCCAAGATAATGTGACAGCACGTCAAGCGTGTACATTCGAGGCTCGGTGTTGGGCACAAAACCGAAAAAACGTTTGAGCGTCGAGGCGCTTATAGTTTCGCCACATTGTTTAAAAATATCTATTGCCAACGCCTCGCAGTCGAGAGGATAACGAATTTCACGACCAAGTTTCTGTTCTATCTCCGCTTTTATGTGTTTTGAAACCATACAATTTTGATTTTTCTCCACAAAGATAGAAATTTATTTTCCTACATTTTGAAATGAACGAAATGAACGGAATGAATGAATTGAATGAAAATTTCATTCAAATTTATTTCTTTGTTATTTTTTCCAAGAAATCGTGACTGTAATAATTGTACGTATCCATATCGCCACTATCATAATGGGGTTTCAGGTGCATTTTTATAGCATCGTTCCGTCGTTTCTGATATATTTTTAGAGAATCCATCAGCATTTTATTTTTCTCAGTATAGTCTTCCTCAAGTTCCGCCAAAACGTCATCCAATTCATCAGCAAGACGTTGAAGTTCCATACGATTTCCGTTGATATTATTATATTCATCCGCCCACATTTTTTGATATTGTTTTGTAGTTCTTTCATCGGATTTAGCGTATCTCTCTAACAAGTCTATGCTTTTCTTCTCAAGTCTTCTTTTATGTACCTGGAACTCCTGTTCCTTAACTAAAATATATAGTGAATCTTCCGCATTGTATTTTACATCTGCCAGATTTGGTTTTGAATAAGGAATCTGTTTCGCGTAAAATGAATTATCATTTTCAGACGATTGTGGCTTAATAAACTCCACCTCCTCAATTTCTTCTACAATATCACTTTGTGTATCAACAGATTGTTTTGGAGAAACTGTATTTTCGGATAACACTTCCGTTTTACGAACAATTTGTTTTGTTTGTTGTTTGACAGACGGAACAATTGTACTTACAGCAGAGTCAGAAATTTGTTGTTTCTCAACAATAACCGTATCGTGAGTAATCTGCGGCGTTTCGTTTTTTCCTTCTTTACGAAGCATAAATAACACGAATCCAACAATGGCAAGCACGACAAATAGAATCACAATAAACCAACCTTTTCGTTGTGGTTTCTGCAATAATGTCAACGCTTCATCGGCGGTGATTCGTGCGTTTGCATTTTCCTCTAACGCCGACTTTATAATTTGACGTTGCCCTTTCGAGAGCGAAAGTTTTTTTGCCTCGGCAAATTCCTGCATTGTTTTGGCAAACGCATACATATCGGTTTTGCCAGAAATATCGTCGGTTCGTTCCGAAAATTCGGGAGCCACATATTTTTTCGACGTTCCTAAGGTTCTCTCATCGCTTCCAGAGATAGCAAAACCAAAGTCAATTAGTTTTGCTATACGTTCCTTGTGCGTGACGATAATATTCTCGGGCTTAACGTCAAGGTGATAAATTTGTTGCCGATGCAAATATGCCAAAGCCGACAAGATAGAAGAAAAAATCGAGTCAAATTCCCGTTGTGAAACAGACATTTTACCATCAATCACTTCACGCAAGGTAAAACCGTCAATATACTCCATCACCAAACGTGGAACACCATTCTCGTCTTCTTTTTTGTCAATATAACGTACAATGTTCGGATGGTCGAGCTGATAGCCGATTTCAAATTCCTGATTAAGCGACTGGCGATGTTTGGCATCGAACGCAAATTCGGGGGCAATTTCCTTTGAAACCTGCCATTTCCCGAACGTCCTGAATTTCTTGACGACAGTGTTCTTCGAGGTATAGAGCACAATCTCGTCAGCCGATGGAGACACTATTTTTTCGTTTTCAAATTCAGAACTGATTTCCATAAAAAGAGTACGATATTCTTTTCACAAAAATAAAATGTTTGCGAAACATATTTCACAAAAAAGGGAATTTGATTATTGTGATTTACACCTTATTCTATTTCCTATTCAAACAAATCCAAAAGATTCATTTGAAAGAACATTTCAAGCGGTATGCCGTTTGTTCCAACAATATATGCATGTTTGGGAGCAAATCTTTTTTCAAAGGTGTTCAATCCCGAATTGTAGCCTCTACGACCACTTTTGACTTCTAATGCGACGGTTTCCCCTTGATATTGAAGTATGAAATCCACCTCCTCATTCCGCTCTCGCCAATAAAAAATTTTGCACCCCAAATCCTCGGATTGTGTCAAAAGATATCCACCAACAGCCGATTCTACCCAGCGTCCCCAAACTTCCAAATCAACACGGTCTTTTTCGAAGTTTTTCCCTCTATATGCCGTTAGCAAAGCGTTGTTATATACCACAAATTTGGGTACTGATTGATATTTTCGTGCATCATCGTTCGCATATTTCTGCAATCCTGCCAATAAATTACATTGATTCAAAATCACAATATATGACGCCAAAGTCGTAACATTCCCCGCATCCTGAAGTTGTCCTAACAGTTTGGTAAGAGAAAGCATTTCGCCCGAATAGGAACAGCCCAAATCAAACAATTGCCTCATAAGTACTGGTTTGTATATGTTCGACGTCATAATCACATCCTTCTCTATGGCAGGCGAAACGAGCGAATCTTTAATATATTTTTTCCATCTCAGAAGATTCTCTTTGAAACGTGCCGCTCCGGGGTAGCCACCAAAATAAATCCAGTCTTCAAGACTATAACCAAACGCATCGTGCATCTCTTTGTACGTCCAATGCCCCATGCGAATCAATTCAAAACGCCCCGCCAAGGATTCTGTCAATCCCTTCCGAATCAATAAGCGCGAAGAACCTAACAAAACAACTTTCAAGTTCAACTTGTTTTTTGTGTCATCGTCCCACTCTTTTTTTACCACTTCGCTCCAGTTCTCTAATTTCTGGATTTCATCAATGACAAGAATTGCCTCCGACTGATTTTCCATCCTCATTTGCAAGCGAACCGACTCCCATGTCCTATGAATCCATTCCGAATCCTTTGCTTCAATGCCATCGGCGTTGTATGAATAGGTATGAACTGCAATGTCTTGCATTACTTGGTTCACGATTGTTGATTTCCCGACCTGCCGAGGACCAACAATTACTTGTATGAAACCACGAGGTTCCGTCAGACGTTGTTCTATCTCCTTATACTGTGTTCTACGATACTCTGCCATAACAATATTCTACTAAAAATGCGAATCAGAATGTTCAAAATTATAACGCAAAATGTTCAAATTAGCATTACAAAATGTTCAAATCTTTACTACAAAATGTTCAAATCTCATTGCAAATATACAAGATTTTTCAAAACTGCAAGAGAATCTCAATAAATTATAATCAGTTGAATTGTAGTTGGTTATATTGTATAAAGATTCCTCGCCTTCACTTCGTTCAGGTTCGGAAGGACTGATACGTGGAAATACTACACGCCGAGAACTATATCGGCAGGAACATTTAGTTTTTGGCAGATGGCACGACCAATTTTGAGCGTTGGTTCGCTTTTGCCCGAGAGATATTCACTTATTCGAGACTGGCTCACACCAAGAAGTTTTGCTAACTCGCTCTGGTTCAACCCCATTTCGTACATACGAAGTTTGAGAATGTCAATGATTGTCGGCTTTCCTATGGGATAATGCACCTCCTCGTAATCAGCAACCATATTCGACAGCAACACTAATTCTATGTAGTTAGGGTCATTTTGTGGCGTATCATCATCCACAAGAGGAAGCAGTTCCTCCACTCTGTTTACCGCCCATTCATATTGTGTTTCATTTTCAATCTTTGTCATAACTCAAATGTTTTTAATATCGGTTATTTTATCGTATTCTGAATGCGTTCCAATAAATCTAATATATACAAGTTTTGGTGTGAATTTCACAACTACAACCAATCTATAATTATTCCCTTTTATATTGAACACATAACGTTGGTTTCCAACATAATCCACAGAATTAAACGTTTTCTTTATGTCCGCAAATTGCCCCCATTCCGCTTTTTCTGTTTTTTCAGTCCATTCTTCTAAAGCGACCTTTGACTGCGGATTATTTTTTATGTATTCGTATATTGTTCTTCTTGCTATTATCCTCATAATTACATTTTATACAAAAATAGCATATTTTTTCTAAAAAACAAATAAAAAACGTATTTTAACGCACGGTTCTTTCATTTAGCCTTTTCTGCGAGAATTTTGATGATTTTCAATCATCTTTCACTTTCTGTCTACAGACAGAAAGTGAAACGAAAGAACGCCGTCGACTCGCATCTTCGCTAAAAATCTTCTCACTCATCTGCGAAGTCGAGCCATCATCGTATAATAAATTTGCAGATTTCTCGCTATCGCTCGAAATGACGACCTTCGAGGATGATAAAGGCGGGCAGTCAAATTAACGGGAAAAACAATGTTACTTGTCTGCCCGCCCAATTAACCAAACGAGCGTCCTTCCGAATGAAGCGAAGCGGAATGAGGAATCTTTAAATGAAAGAGCCGTGATGAACTTAATATTCTAAATGAACAAAATGAACTAAAAGAACGAAATGGTCTTTGGTTTTACTGATAATTCGCTATATTATTGCAATATGGAAATTCTACAGGGAAATAGAAAAAAAGAACTCCGAGGGCTTGATGCGAAAATAGTTGCAAATTGCCTTGAGGGTGCTTACGGAAATGTTGGTCTTGCCACGTTCTATTCTCCCGATGTGGATGTTAGTGTCGTTATAAAAAACTTCTTGCGTTATGCCACGGGAAACTCGCATTTGCTTGATGCCACAAGCAATTTGTTTCAATAATTCCTCATCCGTGATTTGTGCAGTTCCTTTTACCATAGTTGCACAAATTGAACATTTTATCCAAAATTTCACAATGACATATTTGTCATTTTGGCAAAAATGTTTTAGATTTGTGGGAAATATTTTCATTATGAAAATAATAATTTACAGGAGTGTGCCGAAAATCCTTCAAAGAGTAGGTGCGATTTAATTCTTAATTATTATGAAAACTTACAAAAAAGCAACGGTAATCACAGGTAAAATTATTACCAAAACGTATGCTGCAAGCAACGGTCCATTGTTCGAACTGCCTTGCTATTCTGGCCCACACAAATAGGCTGTTTAAATTCTCGATTACATTATAGGAGTATGCCGAAAATCCTTCAAAGAGTAGGCACAATTTAAATCTTTAATAACATGAAGTCTTACAAAAAAGCAACTTTGGTTGCAAAAAATGGAAGAAGCGGTTCTTATGCGGCAGGATGTCCAGCACAAGACAGAGGTAACATTATGTACCATGGATGTGTAGATTGCGAAAGAACCGTGTAGTAATTAATTATGAGACTGCCCTTGACGAGCAGCCTCTTTTTTCCCAAAAAAACTAATTTTTTTTTAACCTTAAATTTTTAACAATGGAAAACAATACATCACCTTTCGCATTTATTTTAAAATTACCAAAGGAATATCACCATTTTGAATACAAGAGTGGGTCTCCTGTTATCATCATCAAACAAAAACATAACAAAAAAACGATTATGTTTTTGGTGTCAATATCAACACTAGAAAGAATAGGAAATTTCCAATATGATGAAATAAAATACACCGATGATGGTCAAGATATTTTTATTGTCATAGAAAATGAAAAAGAGAAAAAAATGAAATTGCAAAACGATACCTTAATTGACTTATAAAAACATGTATTAAAAGAGGCTGTCGTTTTTGGGGACAGCCTCTCCATTTAATAAATAAACCTATACTCTACAATGCCCATTGAAAATCAAAGCATAGCACAAATATTCGAGAATTTTAAGATTTCCAAAAAAGTTGTTTTGCCTTCGGTTCAGAAAATTCTGGAAGAAACATTTGTTCATTTGCTAAAAAACAGATACGGAATTGATGATGAGGAAATTATAAAAAAGCACATAGAAATCACTATAGATTTTGAAAAATGCGACTATGAAATCTGGCATAACAGAGAAGTTGTTGCTGATGAATTTTTTAAGGACAATTCAAATTCTATTTTCAGTCAAATTTCTCTTTCGCAAGCACGAAAAATCAACAAAAACATAGCGATTGGCGAGAAATTTACTGAAAAAATGAGCATAGGTTTTTTGGGGCGTAGAAATGTTGTTGCCGCACGTGAAATACTAATAGAAAAAGTAAGGGATTTAGTGTATAACGAACGCTACGAAAAATATAAAACGTTTGCAAAGGAAGTGAATACGGGAAACATTTTGCTTGATTGGAAAAAACAAATTCTTGTCCTTGCTACACTTCTATGAAAAACACCCATCCAATGAAATTTATTTTTTCTTGTATATCCATATTAATGTTTACACTTGGTGCCAACTACTTGTTCGCCAATGAAGGAATAGTGTATCCCGCTACATTCAAAACAACCAATGCTCTAAATGTTCGTCAACATCCTAACCAGACCAGCGAAAAGGTTGGACTTTTGCAAAAAAGTGAAGAGGTTGTTGTTGATTCGATGCATGACAATCAATGGGCATGCATAACACACAATGGCGAGGTAGCCTACATCGCTACAGATTTTATTGCATATCAGCATTCCGTTCCTAAAAACAAAAACTTTGTTGAAACACTAAAAAATGTTCGGATAGTTGGCAGGATTCCTATAACTGGAGCGGCGGGAATCGCCATAATCCTTGTTTCTTTATTTGTAGGGATTTGTTTTTTATACTTTTTGTCGAGTGAATGCCGTACAATGTATGTTATTATTGCGGTTGTTGGTGGCATAGGTTATTTTATTGGCGGTTTTACGTGGTTTCTTTGGGCAATTGCGATAGCTTTGGGATTCTTTTTTTTCGTATTTCTATCAGACCGTCGATTGGCATTTTATTGGACTCTGCTCAAAGAACCTCTTTTTGCGCTCAACCAGTTGCAATACATATTGCAAAAACCATGGAGACCATTGTTAAAGAACAGAGACTCCCGATTCTGTAAACTACTCAAAATGTCGCCCAAAATAACCCCGTCCATGCACCCTATGCAGCGTTTTTGTTACAAACTCTGGCACATCGGACATTATGTAATTGCATTTGTATTTTTTCTTCTGCAATTTGCACTGTACATTATCAGCACGCCGTTACGGTTGTTCAACGCTTTTTTCTACAACATAATCATCCACATTCCGTGTGCGTTGCACGACTACATTGCCGAGGTTTTTAATCCCAAGGGCGATGGAATGCGTTTTTTAGGGAAATGGGAATATTGGTATCAATATTTCTTGAAACTGCCGTATCGTTTCTACAAATATTTGCTAAAAAGAAGCATCCTGACCACGTTGGAAAGTATCATCTACACAATTGTCGATATTGTGGTGCCAACACTTACAATGTATCATGGCACATCAAACGATGCAAGTTATCAAATTACTGGCGACGAGGACGTAACGTTCAAGGTGGGCGGAGGAAACTATGCAGGGAACGGGATTTACTTTGCCATTGCCAAAAGCACATCCGAACACTACGCAAGGGGAGCGATTATTATAGCCAGAGTTTCACTGGGGCGTGTTTTCAACATAAATACGTCAACCGATGACATTCGAAATTGTGTTGCATGCCGTGGTGAAGAAATTACCAAATGGGGCTTGCGAAAAAAAATCACAACAATTGAATGGTGGAGAAAAAACACACGTTGGTGGGAATACTGTATGTTGCAACAATCGGGCATATACAAAAAAGCATGGAGAATTCGTCCTTTGTATATAGAAAATGTAAATACTGGCTCTAAGGAACGAATCTACAAAGGAATGGCACCGTGGATTTTCAAAAAAATGAAAAATAGTATTAACTGCAAAAAATCATGATTATGGAAAAACTGTACGAAAAAATAGTGGACAAAGACAATTGGGTGTTCATAAACAGAGGGAGTTTGTTTATATGGAAAAAATCACCGAGTGGATTGATTGTACGATTGAGCTATTATAAAAATTGCACAATTGTTGCTGAATTCACCAATGCTAAAGGCACCATCGCCGCTTTTGAAATACCTGAATCTTTATTATTGCTTTACATCAACGAAAACAAAGTCTTCGTTGAAAAACTATTGGAATATCTAACAGAAGTGCGGAATGTGATACAAATAGTTCCTGAGCACTTCTTTGAGAGCATAAAAGACATAGCACTCCAATATTCCACAAAAGAGACCCTCGAAGCCGTCAACGAATATGCGGAACTGCACAATTGGGAATTTAAAATAGCGGAACCGTGGGAAAATAAATACACCAATAACGAGCCAGTAACAATACTCGAGGGCGGTTGGACCTGTTCCGATTTTGGAGCATCTCTTGTATTCTTGAAAAAAATTGCCGACGAAATAATAACGATCAAACTTTCCACACGATATGACTTTAATATTATTCAGTTTTATTTTATACAAACATACTTTTGGCTTGGCTTCTCTAAAAATTCAATAAAAAACCTGTTAAAAAACGATAATCTATATGCGATATTGAAATATTGCTCACAAGTCGCTGAGAATGAAAATATTGATGCAAAAGATTTCGTTGCCTATTTCACGGAAATTGTAAAAGACTGTGGGTGTGATTACACTTTCAAGTGTACCTTAAAACACGGTTCTTCCTACGTATTAGGAGAGTATCTTATCTATAATCCCGAAACCAATGAAACAAGAGAATGGGTACGCGCAAGCATAAGCTTGATATTTGTATTTAGTGACAAGGAAAAAGAATCCATACGTAAGGCTGTACAAGATTTTGACAATTTTGTGGAATATGCCCGTAAAAATTATATATGTGCTTCGTTTCCTCCACAGTGCAACATGAAGAAAATTTATTTCAAGAAAAAGGACAATTCCATCTATTACAGTTATGTCGGGGAATATGTAACTTCTATATATCTTGATGGTTTTCGCGACACACCAAGGATAGTAATAGGAGAAACATTTGGCTCTTTTTGTGACAAAGGGCACCTATGTGGTCGTATTGTGTGCCACTATCCAAACAATCCTCTCTACGTGGCTGCCAAAGTGAATAATGAAAGACAGATGGAACTGATAATGAAAGACTTATTGCCTGGAATGCCAGCCTTAACGAACGAGGAGGTGAAAGAACTGAAAACTCTAACAAAGGGGAATTATTTATGGAGATTAGGAGAAGAATATAACAAAAAGTATTTTATTGACAAGAATACTGTTAATTTTAAACTACTGTCTGAATCTTGGTATGGTATGAAACTATCGTCCCCGTCCTATCCCTGCGATAATAATCCATGGTTAAATCCTCATAGAAAATATGCTGATTTCACCCCCAAGGAAGATGGTGAAGTTATTTCCTTTAGTGAATATTTAAAGTTATTTGAAATACCCGAAGAAAAATAACACCGTATAAATAATGTTTAACAAATAAATATAAAATGTATGTTACTCCGTCAAACTAAAAACACTTTTATCCGTTGTACCGACGACTACGGATATATTACCAACCAACTCATTCGCCACGATAGAACCTACGATGAGTATGGTGCCGATTTATTGAAACAGATTTCGCGTGAACCGCATTCAATTGACGACATTGTTGACAGACTGATGACGGTTTACAAAGATGTGGACAGAGACACGCTCTACAACGATTTTATGGAATTTGCCACCGACCTTGTGGAACACAAATTCCTAATTATGGGCGAAACGCCCGAGGAATTGGATTCAAAAGATGATGAGTTCACCTACAATATTGAGATTCCTAAAACCTTGGCGTACGATTTCACCCAAACTGCCAAACAGGATGTGAAGGACACTACGCAGGATTTTTTCCTTGAACACGTGCAGAAAACGCCACGGCTTTCGGGTTTGCAGTTCGAACTTACCTCACGCTGCAACGAACGTTGCATCCATTGCTACATTCCCAACGGTAAAAAGAACACGGGCAAGGACATGCCCAAGGAAAAAGTGTTTTCTATAATAGACGAATTTGCCGAAATGGGCGGCTTGCACGTAACGCTTTCGGGTGGCGAGGTGTTTCTCCACAAAGATATTTGCGAGATTCTACGCTATTGCCGCCAAAAAGATATGAAGATTTCAATCCTTTCGAATCTCGTGTTGCTCAAAGACGAACAAATTCCTGTAATTAAGGAAGTTAACGTGTCGTTGATACAGGTTTCGCTTTATAGCATGAATCCCGAAATCCACGACACTATAACCACCGTGAAAGGTTCGCACGCAAAAACGCTTGCCTCGATAGAGAAACTCTATAAAGCCGACATTCCCGTGCAGATTTCCTGCCCAGTGATGAAGGCAAACGCTAAAGGATACGACAAGGTTATGCAGTATGCAAACGAACGCAAAATGAAGGCTCAAACCGATTTTATTATGATGGCACAGTCGGACTGCAACACGCAAAACCTTGCAAACCGTATCTCGTTAGAAGAAACAGAGGAATTGCTGAAAGACATCTTGAACTGCGACACTAACTATAAAGACATCACACTCAAACAGCCATCCATTATAGATGATATTATATTTGATCCCGAACGGTTCAAAACACAACCGATTTGTGGCGTAGGTCAAGACAACTGCTGTATCACTGAAAACGGAGACGTATATCCGTGTGCTGGTTGGCAGGCTTACGTGTTGGGAAATGTATATGAGCAATCCTTACAGGAAATTTGGGATAATTCTGAGAAAATCAAAGAACTACGAAAAGTTACCCAAGCAAGTTTCCCTCAATGCTTGGAATGCGAAGCACGTGCATATTGTGCTATGTGTCTTGTTCGTAACTTCAACGAAAGTGGCGGAGATATGTTCAAAATCAATGAACATTTCTGTAAAGTTGCTTTCTTAAATAAGAAGGTTGTAGAAGAATATTTTGGTATAAATGAAAAAAATACAAAGTCCAACAACTGAAACAGATTCTCCTGTAGAAGAGATTGTTAAACCTAAAGAATATAGGTGATGCAATTAGATGAAATCATTGCACAAACTTGAGATTGTCATATCCATTTCGGTCAATTCCGGAATGGATATTTTTCTATTCCCACTGTTGCAAAACAACTACAAGAAATTGGTTTACGGCGTGCGTGTATAATGCCCACAGGTTTTTACAGCAAAAAAGAATTTTTTGAATATCTTTCTGCCTTACGGTCATTGCCCAAAGAACGTTTTGATTCATTTTTGTGGCTTTCGCCCCGCATTTTGCGTTGGATGCCAGTTGAAAATTTATTCAAACTACACGATTTCAAAGCAATAAAAATCCACTGCGTCGCTCATCCAGATTGGCTATTGTTTCCTGAAAAAATCAGCGAGATTTGCACTTTCGCTGGAGAGAAACAAATTCCAGTAATGTTTCATACAGGAACAGAAACACCAGCAGACAATTTTGCAGAATATTGCAGAAATTTCCCGCAAACCACGTTCATTCTCGCCCATGGCAATCCCATAGACGAAACCATACAAATAATGAAAAACTGCAAAAATGTTTTTGTGGATACGGCGTTTCTACCAATTCCAAATATTTCTAAACTTTGCGAAAACGGGCTGAGCGACCGCATACTTTTCGGGACAGATTTCCCCATAACGAATTATTTCTACAAAGAAAAAACTCCTCTGTTGTGGTATAAAGATAACATTGCAAAGTTTGTTGAGATTTTCGGGGAAGAACAGTTTTTGCTGTGGAGTAACAGGAATTATAGGAAATGTTTTGGGGAAGAGTGATAAGGACTATAATAGTAAGGATTGGGGATGTGGGAATATCATAAAATAAAAGAAAAGTAAAAAAGTTTTTCTGAGAAGTTGTGGTAAAATGGGGAAAAAGAGTAATTTCGCTACCAAATTATACCACAATGGAAGAGTTGATACCGCATCATGGCAATTACAAGAAATTGCTAAGTTATCAGAAAGCAGATGTAATATTCTGTTTAACGTATTTTTTTGTAGAGCACTTTCTCAAAAAGAATGACAGAACCTGTGACCAAATGATTCAAGCAGCACGTTCTGGCAAGCAAAACATAATTGAGGGTTGTGCTGCAAGCAGTACAAGTGCAAAAACCGAGATAAAACTTGTAAACGTAGCAAAGGCAAGTTTGCAGGAGTTGTTGGAAGATTACGAGGATTACTTAAAAACTCGCAATCATCGTTTATGGGAAGACACTTCGGAAGAACATATAGCTATGCGGCGTCTTGGTTGCGAGCACAACGATGCAGCATTCTTTATGAACATAGCCCAAACCCGCCCTCCTGAAACTATTGCCAACATGTGCATAATTTTGATTAAACAAGCGGATTATCTGCTTTTCAGGCAGTTGAAGCGTTTAGAGGAGGATTTTCTGAAAAATGGCGGATTTAATGAGAGAATGTATAGGTTGAGGAAGCAGAAGAAATCAGGTGGAGGACTTTAAGGTCGTTAAGGACAATAAGGTTTTTAATGGCCTTAAAGAAAAAGGTAGTGAACTAATGGCTCATATTCCTATAAGATTTATTCACTCTAAAATTCTTGACAACCGAAAGGGATAGTTGTACGTTTGCAACGTCCTTGGTGAAAAATGGGCTTTAAATCTAATCACTATGCAAAAACGGCTATCTCATTGTCTGATAATTGAGTACCTCCTCCCCACTGGATGTCCTATCGAAAAAACTCCCCGTTTCAAACTGATTTTTAAAAAATATATCATACCTTTGTAAGTGTATTTTTTACACTAACTTTTTTTATTGATTTATAATGGCTAACAAGGTGTTCTTTCCAGAGATTGGGAAAATTAAGTTTGAAGGAAAAGATAGTAAAAATCCTCTTGCTTTCCGCTACTACGATGCTAATAAAATGGTGATGGGAAAAAAAATGAGTGAATGGTTGAAATTCGCCATGGCATGGTGGCATACGCTTTGTGCCGACGGTACCGACCAATTCGGCGGCGGAACGAAATCATTTCCATGGAACGGAAATTCCGATGCTGTGCAAGCTGCAAAAGACAAGGCCGATGCAGGTTTTGAGTTCATGCAGAAAATGGGCATAGAATACTATTGTTTCCATGATGTGGATTTGGTGAAAGAGGCGGCTACCGTTGAGGAATACGAGAAAAACCTCAAGGAAATTGTTGCATATCTCAAGCAAAAACAAGCAGAAACAGGCATAAAACTTTTGTGGGGAACGGCAAACGTGTTCGGCCACAAACGTTATATGAACGGTGCATCAACGAATCCTGACTTCGACGTGGTTGCTCGCGCTATCGTTCAAATAAAAAATTCTATCGACGCCACTATAGAACTTGGAGGAACGAACTACGTTTTTTGGGGCGGACGCGAAGGATATATGTCTCTTCTGAATACCGACATGAAACGCGAAAAGGAACATTTGGCAACAATGTTGACGATGGCTCGCGACTACGCTCGCAAAAAAGGTTTCAAAGGAACGTTTTTGATTGAACCGAAACCTATGGAGCCAAGCAAACATCAGTATGATGTTGATACCGAAACGGTTATAGGATTCCTGAAAGCGCACAATCTTGACAAAGATTTTAAAGTAAATATCGAGGTGAACCACGCTACGTTGGCCGGACACACGTTTGAACATGAATTGGCGTGTGCCGTTGATGCGGGAATGCTCGGTTCAATCGATGCAAACCGCGGCGACTACCAAAACGGATGGGACACCGACCAGTTCCCGATTGATAACTTTGAACTGATTCAGGCAATGATGCAAATCATTCGTAACGGCGGTTTCAAAGACGGAGGAACTAATTTTGACGCAAAAACTCGTCGTAATTCCACCGATTTGGAAGACATATTCATTGCACACATTTCAGCAATGGACGCAATGGCTCGAGCATTGGAAAGCGCAGCGGAATTACTGGAAAAATCTCCAATCAAGAAAATGGTTGCCGAACGCTACGCAAGTTTCGATTCAGGCGAAGGCAAACGTTTCGAAGAAGGTAAAATGACATTCGAGGAAGCCTACGAATACGGCAAGAAAGTCGGTGAGCCAAGACAAACCAGCGGCAAACAAGAATTGTACGAGGCTATCGTAAATATGTACGTGTAAATAATTTTGTGAAACTAAAAAAGTGTATATTTGTTCGTCTAAAAAATATACTACAATGAAGAAATTACTTGCACTATTAGCCATTAGTTTTATCTACGTGTCGTGTGGAGAAGAATTGGAAACATATCTATATGTATTAAAAAACAAATCATCGCACAAAGTGACGGTGAAAGTATATTACAGCAATTTCGTAACAGATAGTTTTTCGGCAGAAGCTAACTCCTATATTGAGAAAGAATATGGTTGGGAGAACAACTTTTGCCTAATCGACAGATACACCGACTCAACGGAAATCATATTCGATGCTGATAAAAAAATCACGTTTTACAGAGATTCAATTACCCAAACAAATAATATTTACGACAAAACATCGTACACCTTGGTTGGCGACAAAGACGAACTCAAAGTCTATTATTACACTTTGACCGACAGCGATTATAGTGCAGCGAAATAATTCCTTGTGTTTCAATGGATTTATCAAAATTCATACAAAAACTACAAGATGAAAACGAGTTGATCGTTGTCTCTGAACGTGTCAGCACGTATTTGGAAATCACCGAAATCACCGACAGAATTTCGAAGGCTCCGACAAACAGAAACAAAGCATTGTTGTTCACAAACAACGGCACAGAATACCCGCTGCTCATCAATGCGCTTGGTAGCGAAAAACGAATTTGTATTGCATTGAATTGCAACACATTGGACGAGCACAAAACGGAAATCGAACACTTATTCCAAACAGTGACAAGCCCGAAAAAAACGATTTCGGACAAACTTGCGGTAGTTCCGTTGATGGCAAAGCTAACAAATTGGTTTCCAAAACATTCCAACCGAAAAGGAGCATGCCAGGAAGTTGTGGAACACGATGTTGACCTTGATAAAATTCCCATACTCCATTGTTGGAAACACGATGCAGGACGATTCATCACCCTGCCGATGGTCATTACCCAACATCCCGAAACCCACACCCGAAATATGGGAATGTATCGCATGCAAGTTGTTGATAAACAAACAACTGGAATGCATTGGCATCAAAACAAAACGGGCGCGAACCATTACGAAGCATACAAACGGCTTGGACTGCGAATGCCTGTAAGCGTTGCAATTGGCGGCTCGCCGGCAAATATATTTTCGGCTACGGCTCCCCTACCCGAAAACATCGACGAATCGATCCTGACAGGATTTCTGCAAAAACAACCCGTAACACTTGTAAAATGTATAACCAACGACCTTGAAGTCCCTGCCGACGCCGATTTTGTGCTCGAAGGGTACGTTGATCCACAGGAAGAAAAATTTTTGGAAGGTCCGTTTGGCGACCATACGGGATTTTATTCATTACCAGACTATTATCCAAAATTCCACATCACCTGCATCACACACAAACGGAATGCAATCTATCCAGCGACCATCGTTGGTATTCCGCCTATGGAAGACGCATGGATGGGCAAAGCGACCGAACGTATTTTTCTTGCTCCAATAAAAATGCTTTTCTGTCCCGAACTCGTTGACTACGTGATGCCGTTCGAAGGCGTTTCACATAATTTGGTGGTGGCAAAAATCAAAAAATCCTTTAACGGACAAGTGCAAAAAGTCATCAACGCATTTTGGGGCGCAGGACAGATGGCAAGCAACAAAACATTGGTTATTGTTGACGAAGATTGCGATATAACCAATTCTGAATCAATCCGTAAGGCAATTGAAACGAATTTCAATCCAAACGACGACACTATCATACAACAAGGTCAACTCGACGTGCTTGACCATTCCGGGCCGAAAATCGGTTTTGGAAGCAAACTCGCCATTGACGCCACTCGAAAAGAACAATCCCACAACCGCCGCATCGTGTTTCTTCCCGTGGGAAACGAACCACACGAAACAAAAATCGAAACGGCAAAACAATTACTACAAACCGAGCCTGACATCTGTGGAATTGTGCTGCACGACAACACGCTCGACAGTTCTAACACAAAAGATATTATTTGGAATGTCCTGAACAACTATAACCCACACAAAGACTGCACATTAGAAAAAAACTGCCTTATCCTCGATGGTAGTTCAAAAACAGAGCAGGAACAGCTTCGCGATTGGCCAATGCCAGTAACATCCGACGATGCAACCATTGCTTTAGTTAACGAAAAATGGGAAAAACTCGGGTTAGGAACATTCATAGAATCACCATCTTTGCGATATAAAAAACTGTATCAAAACGATTCTGCTTGGCGCTATCGATAAAAATTGCCCGAAACTGAACGAGAAACGGGATTTTTTCGTATTTTAGCAGAATGATGAAAAGACTTTTTTCGATACTGCTAATTTTCGCTTTTGCATTTCACATTCAGTGCTTTGCAATTTCGTCGATAAACGAAAAAGTCATTTCCTTTGAAACATTCTCAAACGCCGATGGTCTGTCGAACAACAACATCCAATGTATTTACCATGATTCAAAGGGATTTCTTTGGATTGGAACAAATTCAGGACTCAACCGATACGACGGCAAAAATTTCCTGATTTTCAGAAACGATCCACAAAATCCTAATTCATTGTCGTCGAACTGCATACATGGTATTTGCGAGGACGCCGACAAGAATATCTGGGTTGCCACAGGCTACGGCATCAACATTATTTCTAGTGAGAACTACGAATGCCGCCAGTTCAACATAGATTCATCCTACACCATCGATGCGGAAAAAAATCTCGTTCAAAATATTTTTTGCGACAGCGAGAACAATCTTTGGATTAAAAAGAGCAACAGCATCGACCTAATCAACCTTAAAACCCGGAAACACCGCTCCTACTCTGTGGATTCCGATATTTTCCAAGAAGAATTCGACCACTACGCCTACCCTATTTTTCAGGATTCGCAAGGAATTCTCTGGATTGGGACAGACAACGGATTGGGCTACTACGAACCGATAATCGATGATTTCATTTTCTTTAAATCAGATGCCATACAGCCCCATCATATAAGCGAAAACCACGTGCTTTCAATCTACGAAGACTCAAAAAACCGTCTGTGGATTGGCACCCGAAACGGTCTGAACCTATTCGACAAGAAAAACAAAAAGTTCACCACTTTCTACTATTCAAAACTATTCAAATCGATAGTGAACAGCATAGCCGAAGGTTCCTCGCCCGACCAGCTCTGGATTACAACCGAAAGCAATGGTATGTACTGCTTCAACGTGAACACGCAAAAATTCACCCAATACACGCACACAAACCAGAAAAACGATATTTCGACAAACCAAACCAATTGCATCACAAAAAGCGATGAGAATATTCTGTGGATTGGAACGCAGAATGGTCTGAACAAACTGAACATAAAACCTCGTAGATTCCAATTATTGGGAAACGAGGACGATATTTACGGCGTGAAATACAACTACACGACAGCCATCTGCCTTGAAAAAAATCTGGTTTTCTTCGGAACAAAATTCGGCGGAGTGCAGATTTACGACCTCGCACGCCACAGCAAACGGACCTATTCAGCCGACAAAGGAACATTCCCAACCAACTACATAACTTCAATTATCAATTTTTCGAAAAACGAAATCCTTATCGGTGGCGACGGCTATTTGATGATTTACGATATTGCGCGGAACACATTCTACCCAATCGACAAAAAAATACCCGAACTTCATGCTTTTTGCCTGACAAACAAACGTATAAAGGCATTGTTGCTCGATTCCCACAACAACCTTTGGATTGGAACGAATTTCGGCATTGTGTTTTACAACACACAAAATAAAACAACCCAACATTATGATATTACAACGCTTCCGTCGAATAAAATCACCTGTTTCTACGAAAACTATAAAAACAAGATTTTCATAGGAACAGAAAATGGTCTGTGTATGTTTGACTATAAATATGACTCGTTCAACAACATTCATCTTGCCCCAAACTCACAGAATAAGCACCTCACCTCGGTTTACGACATTACCGAGGACAGAAACGGAAATCTTTGGATTGGAACCAACATTGGATTGGTGAAATACAACCCACAAAACGGGCACAACACCTACTACTCCACAAACGACGGACTTTCATCTAACGAAGTTTTTTCGGTGCTTACCCACGGCTCCGATGTTTGGGTGGGAACCGACAATGGTTTGAACGCATTCAGCCCCGATTCGGGCATCTGCAAATCGTTCACAATCCACGATGGCATACAAGATTACGAATTTTCGCCACATGCGGCCTACAAAACACTTAACGGCTATATGTTTTTCGGCGGAACGCAGGGAATCAACATTTTCCACCCCGACTCCATTCATACTTCATCGAAAATTCCAAATCTCGAATTCCTGAATTTGGAATACACCACCGACGACAAAAAAGTAGAAATTCCTATCAAAAACAAACAAGCAATCACCATTCCGTGGAACAATAGCAATTTGATAATCTCGTTTGCGGCGCTGGAATTCACCCAACCGTTGATGAACCAATACAAATATTACTTAACCGGACAAACCGACGAGTGGGTGGACTTAAACACGCAGAATTACATAAATATCGTAAAACTGCCGATTGGCGACTACACCTTAAAAGTGATGGCTGCCAACGAAGATGGAATCTGGACAGGAGAACAAAGCATCACACTGAACGTGCCGCCTCCATTTTGGCAGACGCCGTTCGCCATGGTGCTGAAATACCTCATCATCATACTTGTAGTTGTATTGTTTTTCTTATATGGCCGCTACCGTGTGCGCAAGGAAAAACTTCGTTTGATAGACTACGAACGCCTGAGCAACCGTCTCGATATTCAGAAAAAGGAAATTGAGAGCAAGAACAAAAACATAATGGACAGTATCCATTACGCAAAACGTATCCAATCGGCGATTATGCCCGCCAAAGCACGATTCCGCCAATTGGTGCCTGATTATTTTATCTTCTACCAACCCAAGGACGTGGTAAGCGGCGATTTTTATTGGATCAACAAAATTGACGAGAAAATATTTATTGTGTGCGCCGACTGTACCGGACACGGCGTTCCTGGCGCATTCATGTCGATTATTGGAAACAACCAACTCCGCACCATCACCCAGAACAGAAAAATCCACAAAGCGTCGGAAATCCTTGATTATCTGAACAAAGCGTTGATTGAGCTTTTCATTGCAAACGATTTGGACGACAGCAGCGAAGTGAAAGACGGAATGGACATATCAATCTGCGTATTCCACACCGACACTGGTGTTTTGGAATTTGCCGGCGCATTGTCGCGAATGATTCTCGTAAGAAACAACCAATTCATCATCTATCGAGGTGACAAAAATCCTGTTGGTTTGAGCAACGAGCAAGATAATCTATTCACCACGGCAATCATCCGCGTGCAGGAAGGCGACCGTTTCTACCTGTTCAGCGACGGATACGCCGACCAATTTGGCGGAGAAAAAGGAAAGAAAATCAAGTTCAAACAATTCAAATACAACATCTTATCGATTCAACATCTGCCAATGATTAAGCAAGGAAACGAACTGAAAAAACAATTCAAGGACTGGCAAGGCATAACCATTGAAATGGACGAGAACGGCAAGCCAAGAGAAGTGCCGAAATGGGAACAAATCGACGATGTAATTGTAATCGGCTTCGACTTCGACAATTATCTGAAAAATCTTCGGGGATAATTGCCCGTTTTTGTATATTTGTAACTAATGTATTGGAATGTATAACAATTTAAAGCTATGTGTATGAAAAGATTAGCAGTAACGGCAATTGCCGTAATGGTATGGGCTGGATTCGCAAGCGCCCAATCTATCACAGAAACAACAGCGTCATTTAACAAGGAAGAAAAACCAGCAATGGCCTTGACGATGGATTTCTCGAAAAAACTGATGGACGAAGCTGTTACAAACCACTTTAAGGCAGACAAACAAAAAGCGAAAGCGGCAAACGGCATGATGCTCTACGCAAAAATGACCTACGCCGGTTTGTGCGTGAAAAACTGCGATGTCTATACCAAAATCGACGGTTCAAGCAAAAATTCCACATTATACATTTTTGTACAACGAGAGAATGGAAACTTTGTAGTTCCCGGCG
The DNA here is from genome assembly GCA_017552705.1 of Bacteroidales bacterium. Lineage (GTDB taxonomy): Bacteria > Bacteroidota > Bacteroidia > Bacteroidales > UBA1715 > UBA1715. Next base: position 11,785 of record JAFZOY010000034.1, on the reverse strand, counting down.
ACGATGAAATTCCGTGCATTAAGGATTTCTTAAAGAAAATATCGGAGGAAGTTGTTGCCTTAGACCTTCAGTATCAAATAGAAGAACAGACAAAAGTGTACGAAAAGGCTGTCAAGGAATACGATAAATTGGTGGACAAAAAAGAAGATTTACAAAAAGAACTTCGCAACACAGAAAAAGAAATTTCCGAAGCCGACAGTTACAAGAAACAGCAAAAAGCAATTCTTGACCAACTCAAAGCGAAAGTGAAAAAATAATTGCAATTTATTCCAAAATTGTTCCTATATTTGAAAGCTATAACTTAAAAAATAAAATTATTATGTCACAAATTACAGATTTAATTCTTAAACAAGTTCAATCTGCCGCATCAGGCAGTAATTTAGGTTCCGACGTATTGGGCGGATTGTCGGATTCAATTTTCGGAAGTGTAAAAGAAAAAGCCCAATCAGTAAGCGGAATTGAGCAAATCACCGAGTTGTTCACAGGCAAAGCAAACGCTGAATCAAGTCCAATCACTTCGTTGGCTACGCAATTGTTCACCAAGAATTTCGCAAGTAAATTGGGATTGGACGCAAGCACAACCCAATTGGCAACATCATTGTTACCAACAATTATTGGCAAACTTACATCGAAAGACAGCGGTCTCGACCTCACTTCGGTTCTTTCAGCTGTAGGCGCTTCGGCAGGTGGTTCCAACGGACTTTTGGGAGCAGCAACAGGACTTCTGGGAAAATTCTTCAAAAAATAATCTTTTCATAACATGTTTCGACGACGGGAGTTTGGATTCGTTCAAGCTCCCGTTTTTTATTTTCAGTAGTTTTCAATCCCCCAACCTTGCCATACCAAATAATATTTCTACATTTACAGCCGATTAGTCAATATGAACACGGAACTATATATAGCGCGGCACATTCTGCCCCGTAGAGGTTCGGAATCCATTTCGAATCCGATTGTGAACATCGCCATTGTTGCGATTGCGCTCGGATTGGCTGTGATGATTATCGCCGTTTCTGTGATTGTTGGCTTTAAATCAACTATTTCCGAACAAATTTTTGGTTTTTCCTCGCACATAGAAATTGTAAATTTCGACACCAACACGTCGTTTGAGTCGTTGCCAATCAGAACAGATTCCACGCTGCTGGAAGAACTTCGGAGCGAAGAAAATGTGACGCACGTGCAGATATATGCCACCAAACCGGCGTTGGTAAAGGTCAACAACACCGTGCGCGGAATAATTGTAAAAGGCATCGACGATTCCTACAACTGGAAATTTATTCAAGACCATTTGCTGGAAGGCGAAATCCTCTCATTTCCCCACGACACGACCACCGACAACGCGGTGATTTCGAGAAAGTTGGCAAATCTATTGCAGTTGTCGCTCGGCGATAAATTCACCACCTCGTTTGTTCCCAACGATTCAAACAAAAAAGTCCGCAAACGGAGATTCATCGTAAGCGGCATCTACGAGACGCACCTCAACGAAATCGATGACCGTTTCATCTTAGCGGACATACGGCATATTCAAGACTTAAACAACTGGGATTCAAACCAATGCAGCGGTTACGAAGTATATTTGAACGACTACAAAAATCTTGATGTTCAAAAAGAAATGATACAAAACATTGTCGGGTTCGACATATCACCCGATGTGCAAAAACTTCGGGTTCAAACATTGAAGGAAACCACACCGCAGATATTCGACTGGCTGTCGTTGCTCGACATGAATGCCTGGCTTATCATTGCGCTCATGGTGCTTGTGGCTGGTATGAACATGATTACGGGTTTGCTCGTCATTATTCTTGAAAAAACGGCGATGATTGGCACTCTCAAAGCACTTGGAGCCCAAAACATCAGCATACGGAAAGTTTTCATTTACGTAGGCAGCATGCTTATCGGGAAAGGATTGATTCTGGGAAATATTGTGGGTATAGGATTATGCCTGCTGCAATATTATTTTCATCCATTCGGACTCGATCCTTCGGTTTATTTCATGTCGTATGTGCCTATCCTATTGAACCCCGCGTACATTGTACTACTCAACGTAGGAACGTTCGTACTCACAGCGGCAATGCTGATTATGCCTTCCGTTTTAGTAACGAAAATCAGCCCTTCGGAAGCAATACGGTTTGATTAACAATTTTATTTACTATTTTTGCGACAATTCTTTTAGGAAATGGAAATATATAACAATGGACTTTCAACGCCGTCGGACGGAAGCTATCAGAAAATAGAACGTTTCGACGATGAAAAAACGACTCGGTTGGCGGAACTCTACAGAGAAACACTGACGTTGCTCGGCGAGGATGTGGAACGTGAAGGGTTGCTCAAAACCCCTCTGCGTGTGGCAAAGTCTATGCAATTCCTTACGCAAGGCTACGACACCGATCCGAAGGAAATTCTCCGTGCGGCAATGTTCAAGGAAGAATACCAACAAATGGTTTTGGTGAAAGACATTGAAATTTATTCCATGTGCGAACACCACATGCTGCCGTTTATCGGAAAGGCACACGTGGCATACATTCCAAATGGATACATCACAGGATTGAGCAAAATAGCAAGAGTTGTGGATGTTTATGCCCGTCGTCTGCAAGTTCAGGAACGTCTGACCGTGCAAATCCGCGACTGCATACAAGAAACATTGAATCCGCTTGGAGTTGCTGTAATTATTGAAGCACAACATTTGTGTATGCAGATGAGAGGCGTCCAAAAACAAAATTCAACAACAACGACCTCGGCATTCACTGGGGCATTCAACCGAAAAGAAACACGGGAGGAATTCATGCTTCTCGTAAATGCGAAATTACATTGATACAACCTTAGAGACGATGTACACATCGTTTCTACAAAAAATTAAAAATATGAAAGCATACGTTTTTCCAGGACAAGGAGCTCAATTTACAGGAATGGGTAAAGATTTATACGACAACGTACCCGTTGCGAAACAATTGTTTGAACAAGCAAACGAGATTCTCGGTTTCCGCATTTCCGACACGATGTTCGAAGGTTCTGCCGAAGATTTGAAACAAACAAAAGTTACCCAACCTGCAGTGTTCCTCCACTCTGTGATTCTGGCAAAAGCGTTAGGCAACAAATTCCAACCCGAAGGCGTTGCCGGACATTCACTCGGCGAATTTTCCGCATTGGTTGCCTCGGGAGCACTATCGTTCGAAGACGGTCTTGTGCTTGTTTCCAAACGAGCAACAGCCATGCAGAAAGCGTGCGAAATGAATCCTTCCACAATGGCGGCAATTCTTCGTTTAGACGACGCCATTATTGAAGAAGTGTGCGCCTCAATCAATGGAATTGTGGTACCTGCGAACTACAACTGTACTGGGCAATTGGTTATTTCCGGAACAAACGAAGCAGTTGACGAAGCGTGCAAAATCCTTTTGGAGAAAGGTGCAAAACGAGCAATAAAATTACAAGTTGGCGGTGCATTCCACTCACCTCTTATGGAACCAGCACGAAAAGAATTGGAAGAAGCCATTGCGGCAACGAATTTCAACACTCCGCAATGTCCTATCTATCAAAATGTTGACGCAAAACCATACACAAATCCGGAACAAATAAAAACGAACCTAATTTCACAACTTACATCGCCAGTCCGTTGGTCGCAAATCGTTAAAAATATGGTTGCCGACGGTTTCAATCAATTTGTTGAAGTTGGTCCAGGAACCGTATTGCAAGGCCTTATCACAAAGACAGTTTCCGATGTTGAAGCAATAAGTGCGGAACTATAATGAGAGCTGTAATCCAACGTGTTACACGTGCCTCAGTGACAATCAACGGCACAATCAAATCCGAAATAGGAACAGGTTTTCTTGTGCTTCTCGGCATTGAAGACACCGACACCGACGAAGATTTAGTTTGGCTTTCGGGGAAAATTGCCCGATTGCGTGTATTCAGCGACGAAAATGATTTAATGAACCGTTCGCTTGACGATGTTCACGGCGATGTGCTGCTGATAAGCCAATTCACCTTATTCGCAAGCACAAAAAAAGGAAACCGCCCGTCATACATCCGTGCAGCCCGTCCAGAAAAGGCAATCCCCATGTACGAAGCGTTCATCAAACAACTGCAATCGGAAATTCAAGGAAACGTCCTCACCGGCGAATTTGGTGCCGACATGAAAGTTGACCTACTCAACGACGGCCCCGTCACAATTGTGATAGACACCAAAAACAAAGAATAGAAAACACCTATTTTCCTATTCATAATAATATCTCAATAAATCCACAATGTATTGGGATAAATTTTTATTTTTACCCATTAAAATAACATTACAACGAAGCAAGTTTTCGTTCATACCTCTGCGGATTCTTCTCAAAGTATTGTTAGCAAACAACAAAAAACGATGGTTCTGAAGAAGATATTTGTCTTAGCACTAACGATTGTATTGGCAACAGGCTTGTTGTCGGCGCAAACCGTTATCGACAGCGTGCTGTATATCGACGAAGGAACCACAAAAATCGTCACTGACGCATTCAACGGGCGCACCGATTTCAACAAAGTGGTGATTCCCCAATCGGTTACGAAGATACAGGGCAATGCGTTTTTCAAATGTGAAAATCTTCGAGAAGTTGTTATCCCCGACGAAGTTACATCAATGGGACAACAGATTTTCTGGGGCTGTAAATCATTGGAAAAAGTAAATCTGCCGACAGGCATCAGCGAGATTCCATTGCGGTGCTTCCAAGGTTGTACGTCGTTGAAAACCATCGAAATACCCGACAATATCACAGCTATTGGAAGCCACGCGTTCTATAACAGTGGCATTGAGCAACTTACAATACCAGAAAGTGTTACATCAATCGGCAAAAACGCCCTCAACACCTCGAGCCTAAAAACCATTGAAATACCAGAATCGGTGACTGAACTTGGCGAACTTGTGTTCAACAAAAGCACAGTAATCAGCACGAAAAGCGAATATGTACAGAACTATGTGCTTGAAAACGACTACCAACTTGCTGATAGTTATACAATTATAGATGGTGTACTTGTCGTTCGTGAAGGAATAAAAACAATTCCTGAAAACATGTTCCGTGGCAACCGTGAGATTACGGAAATCAGACTGCCTCTGTCATGCGAAAAGATTTGTCAATATGCGTTCGCTGAAATGCCGTTTCTCAAAAAAATTAGCGGGCTGGACAACGTAAAAACTATTGAACGAAGCGTATTCTACAAATGTTGGAATCTTACCGAAGTTTCGACATTGAAAACCGTTGAATCCATTGGAATCAATGCGTTCAAACATTGCACACGGCTACGGAGCATGTATGTGCCCGCCACGCTTACATCAATCGGTAGCGAGGCATTTTATGGAAACACGACAATTATCGCTGAAGAGAATACGTTTGTACGACAATGGCTGTCGGATGCAGCAAACTGTCCACATTTCACTATTCTGACGAAACTCTCTGAGACAGAGCCAGAAACCGATTCCCGAAACATTGATTTTTTCTGTGAAACTGGTTGGAGCCAATCCGATTTTCTGCTCAATGCAATTCCGTCGCCTGGCGTTGAACGGCTTGGCTGTTGGTGCACAGCATTCTCGCAGATGCTTTATAATCTGAAAGTTGTCCCAGCTGGAACAACAGATTATCTGTATAAAAATTATGGCACAACAACAACTGTTAATTTCGATGCGGAACCAATTGATTTCTCAAAAATCTTAACAGAACTTGACGGTAATGCTTCGACTGACGAAAAACTAATGACATCGCTCTATTGCTGGTATTGCCTTGCAACAATGGGTGCAAAACACAATAGTTCGGCGTTTCGAAATTCACTCGAAACGTATTATCCTATCAAAACTTCGCAAATTTATTCGTCGGCAGGACGAGAGCAAGTTGAAGCATTTCTGCTTGAACATTTGCAAAAGAATCAAATAGTTATGGCATACCGCGAAGGCAGTGGCACAGGACACGCCATGTGTATCGACGGCATCCGCTTTGTGAACGACATCACATACGTACATTTCAACTGGGGTTGGGGACACACAAGCGATGGTTGGTACAATCTATGGGATGTGTGGAATACTGCAATTGTAAAACTTGACGATGCGTCGTTCTATTTGATGGGAATTGAGAAAAGCGAGGGAAACAACGGTGGTGGCAACACACAAGATTTGGATTCCTATCCCGAAAAAAGTCCAATACATTGGAAATCAGGAGATTTTACAACAGATTGGGACACCTATATTTGGAAATTCAACAACGAGAATTTAGTTAAAGGTGAAAATCTCATCAGTTTCACCTATTCTGAAGGGAACACTATGAGCATGAAAGATGCCGAAATATACGCCGACGGAAAACTAATTTCATTCGATGAAACTGAATACACAGCCGACCAAAAACAAACGATTCTATATAATTTCACATTAGGATTCATTCCAGAGCAAATCATCATCAAGGCACAAGCCCGCACTAACGACGGAATAAACTCAAGCGGAACCATCGGCGTAAATCTGTCAAAATACAACGCCCCTGCCGATAAGGTGATGAAGTTCCAACAATTCAAAACCGTCGATGGATTGGGTGTAATTGGTTGTTACACAAACATTCCACTTTACACTGAATATGAACAGATTGAGCGTTTGGTGATTAACTGCCATGGTTCGCCCCCATCGCCTGATGATTTTTTCAAAACAGCATACGAACAACTTGCATCCTATGGTTCCAATTGTTTGAGGACATCGTTGATTGTGGCACCGTGGTTCTATTCAAAAGCAACAATCACTGCCGATTGGCTCGAAAACATGATTTTCTTTGCTGGCGAACAATCGTCGGGAACGAGCAATTCAATGTTGATAGACAACACAGAAATCAACCTTTCGGCCTTTGATTATCTTGACCAGATTATTAAATATGCGTTGTCGTCGGGCGATTTCCCGAATATTAAAGAAATTTGGGTAATGGGAATGAGTGCGGGCGGACGGCTGATGCAACGCTACTCAATGTTGAACGCAGTTCAAAATAATTATCCGACGATAGAATTCAAATATGTGTGCAAAGCAATTCCCGACTACCTGCACCCCAACGAGGAGGCACTTTCATCCTCAGCAATACAACGTTACATGACAAGAAATAAGCTGTCGCCAGAAAGCGTGATAGAACAGTATAAAACGAGGAACATCCTTTACATAACAGGGACCAAAGACTCACAAAACTATTTGGAAAATATGGACGAGTTTGAATTGGATGCCAAAGAATTGTGTGGCGACGAGTATTCAGAAACGAAGCTGTTCCACAAACTCGATGGTGCCGGTCACTCCGAGCCTTCGCTGACAAAAAGCAAAATAGTACAAGATTTTTTGTGGGGAAAACGACAGGATAATACTGTATCCATTGATACTCAACCAGTTTCAAACGTAAACATTTACACACAAAAACGAACAATCGTGGTAGAAAATGCCACAAAAAAAATTTTTGTGTACGATGCAATTGGTCGGTTAATCGCCCGTAGAGACGCACGGCAATTCGTCTCTACGATAAACATCAAGGAATCAGGTGTTTATATCGTAAAAATTGGTAATCTAACGAAAAAAATTTTTGTAGAATAAACCGATGAAAGTACAGAAAACAAGCCCCTTAGTTTGGTTCTTTCTCATTTTGGGAATAGCCATTGCTGCTGTCTTGATATATGCATTCATCAAATTTGATGTGATACAAAACTTTACAATGGACGACGGCATTGGGAGACTGTGTATTTTGATTATTGGATGGTTAGTCCTTTTTGCAATTCCAGCGATATTCATCAGCATATCGTTAAAAATAATAATTAGCAACTATCGTAAAAATCAACAGACATCGGAGTTTTACTGCGAGCAAGAGACACAGTCTCAAAACCAACCAGAATCCCCAAAATACGATTGGACAATTGTAAAGATCGGACTTCCCATTGCGCTGTTTCTACTAACGATTGGCGTTATCATCATCATCGACGCAAATCAAATAAAAAGCAAATGCATTGAAACACAAGCCACTGTTATCGAAGAATGGTATGAGTCTGTATCACAGGCAAAATGTACCGTATTGGAGTACGAGGTGGAATGTAAAAAAATGGTCGATACCGTATATGATTCAAAAACCACGTTCCCCAAAACAGTGTACGTCAACCCTGAATATCCGCACAAAATTCTTTATTGTAAAAACCAACGACTTGTTATCATATTGTTTTTCTGTGTAACTGGCATTTTTATCGCTGTGGTATCGTTTCTCTTTTTGGGTGGCGAGAACGAAAATTTTGATTCAAAAAAAATTAAAAATTCCTAAAACGACAGAGATTCAATAATTTTGTCTATAATTTATTAATTATGAAAAAAATACTGATTTCCGCATTGATGATTGTCTTGGCAACAGGCTCGCTGTCGGCGCAAACCATTATCGACAGTGTGCTGTATATTACAGAAGGTACAACAAAAATTGCCGACAAAGCCTACAAAGGAAACTGTGATTTCAACACGGTGGTGATTCCTTCATCGGTTAAGACAATTGGTATTTCAACGTTTCAAAACAGCTCAAATCTGAAAAAACTTGTGATTCCAGGAAATGTCAAAAAGATAGGCGACAATGCTTTTGCTGGCTGTGCTAATCTTGAGGAAGTTGTTATGGAAGAGGGCGTTGAAACCATTTGCTTGTATGCTTTCTATAATTGCCCGAAACTGATTTCTGTTACAATGCCGTTGTCGCTCCAGAAAGTTGTTCCCGATGGCCTTTATTGGCAAAACAAATCAACGCGGGTTTTCCACTGCTACGCAGGAAGCGATGCCTACAATCTTGCTTTGAAAAATGGTTTCAAGACAGAAATACTTGGCTTTGACGCACAAAAAGCCGACAGTATTACGCAATTGGTTTATTCGACTAACGAGATTGTCTATCCTATTGATATAGAGTGTAAAAATCTACAGATAATACAAATAGGAAAAGCTAAAACCATTACTGCTGGTGCGTTTCAAAAATGTCCTGCTGAAAGAATTGACTTGACTAGTTCCATTACCAGCATTGGCGAAAACGCATTCAACGACAAAACAAAACTTCGTATTCCGCTTGGAAGTTATGCCGAGCAATGGGCTCTACAGAATGGCTACTATCTTTGCGAAGCATGTGCCGATTTGTCAATCTACACAAAAGACGCATCATTAAAAATCGATGAGAATTTTGAACGTATTTTATGCAACAGCGACACACCGTTTGATATTGATTATTACCATTTTAACGTAGCTCATCCACTCACGCTCGACATTGTTGACGGAAGGTTGGAACTCACAAGCTATATGTTGTATCCGTGTGAAAATGTGATAGTTAAAAAGACGGATTCCATCGGTGCAGAGACAGAAATTTCCACCTACAGCAAAATTCAGCCGCTTTCGCGATATGTGGTTTTGACTGAAGCCGACGAAGATGCGACATACACTGTCAGTGCCGATGACGAGTTCTATAAAATGCTGAACGAAATTCCAATGAAATGGGAGATTAAATACACACAAGTCCGCCAAAACGGTAAACCTGGCAATTGGCTAATAATGAAGGCCCCGCAATGCCGTGAGTGGATTTCACTGGTGACACAGCTTGCGTATGCTTTTGGCAGTGAAGAATTCAAGGAATATTTTCTCACTGCGGAAAACCGCTTTTTCACTGGCGATGCTTCACTGGGGCATGATTCAAAGATTCAAAATTATCTTTCGTTGGAGCAGGTTGCCGCTATCTATGAAAAACTTCTGGTGCATAAACTTCAATTAGGTGCTTTGGATGACAGAAGAAACGGAAATGTTGCAGGAATGGGCTCGTGTCCAGGCTCCCTTCTTGGAATTGATGAGCCGCAATTAGGGCGCCATTATAGTGGTTCGGCATATTTTGGCACTTTTGCTCACGAATTAATGCACAATATGGGCTACAATCACGATTCAAACTTGTGTGGAAATAGTTCAAACGGCATAAAGTTTCAAGGGGAGTTTGAACAACTCGCAAAACAGTTCAAAGACGCGGGTTGTCTGCCATACAACGATGAAACCATTCTTGCGACTAATCTGTATTGGTACGATGATTATTATTTCCAGAATAAAGCGATAGAAGATGACGAAAGCTATGCAAACCAAATAGTTGACAGCGTTTTAATCGTCTGCAAGGGTGCAAAAGAAATCAAAAAGCAAGAGTTTAAAGGCAACAATGAGATACTGGAAATATCGTTCCCTGTTTCATTAACCAAAATCAACAGTCAGTCCTTTAATTCCTGCTCCAATTTGAAATCTTTAACGATTCCTGAAGGAGTGAAATTCATAGGCAATGCGGCGTTCCAAAACTGCACCTCGCTTGCTTCGTTAGAGATACCCAGCAGCGTGCGTGAAATCGGCGACAATGCATTCTCGAACACAGGAATTGATACGATAGTGATTCCAGAAAGTGTTACAAGTGTTGGAAAATCAGTCACTTCGAAGGGCGTTGTTTGGAAAGTGAAATATGGCAGCGCGGCGTACTATGCGGCATTAACCAACAATTATCCGATAGATCTGTTGCCGGTATCCGACGAGGAAATCGCTGAACAAATCATTGCGGACAGCGAAAACGCTGAAGCGGCATCAACCGAAGGTTGGCAAACAGACGATTTCACTTCGAGTTACGAACGCCGCACGTGGGATTTCTCAAACGAACTGAAAGGCGCAGGCACGTACACCATAACATTCAAATATACAAGCGGTTCGCACATGCTCTGTCTTGCCGACGCACTCTTCACTGCAGACGGAAATCCTGTTGGTTTCGTTGCCGAAAGACGCACGGCTGGTTTAAATCCAAAACAGATTGTATATGAAATCAATGTTCCCGACGGAACCGAGAACTTGATGTTTTACGCCCTTGCCCAAACTGGCGGCGGCACCGATTCAAAAGGAACAATCAAGGTTGAGTATTTGGGAAATAACGGAGAGGTAAACAACGGTGAAAACCAGAACGGAAATAACGAGGGAAATGAGCAAGAAAACAATAATAACGAAAACCCCGAAACCGCAGTCACTGAATCAGCAGCCAGCGTAAACATTTACGCCGTAGGCCGCACAATTATTATTGAAAACGCCATCGACGAAATACGTGTTTATGACGTTATAGGAAAATTGGTATGTAGGGATGCCACACGCAACGTTTCCACCGAAATTTGCGTCAATGAATCAGGTGTTTATATTGTGAAAACAGGGGATATGACAAGGAAAATTGTTATTAAATAATTAATTGATTATGAGAAAGATTGTAGCTCTTGCATTTGCGGTTTTGTTGTCGGCTGGCTCGCTGTCGGCGCAAACGATTATCGACAGCGTTCTCTATATTAACGAGGGTACAACACAAATTGGCAGCCAAGCATATTACGGCAAAACAACATTCAAAAAAGTGGTGATTCCTTCGTCTGTCACAAAAATTGGCAGTCTTGCGTTCCATAGTTGCACAAAATTGGAGGAAATCGACATTCCCGCATCGGTAACAACGATTGGCAATGCTGCATTCCAAAACGATTCGGCACTCACAAAAGTTACTCTGCACGAAGGTCTTACCAATTTGAGTTACAGTCTGTTCAATAGTACGGCAATCAAAGAAATCACCATACCATCGACCGTGACGGAATTTGGAGACGAATTGTTCGCTAATTGCAACAATCTTAGCACAATCATGGTTACTAAATATAGCGAAGCCCATGCGTTTTACAACACCGACCCTCGAATGAAACTTACTGACAACGAGCCCACACAAACAAAAGAGCAATGGATTGCCTCATCGAAATACAATATTATTGACGAAGGTAT
>JAFZOY010000033.1 GCA_017552705.1 Bacteroidales bacterium | reverse complement strand
TCTGTAAATCAGTAAGACGAAGGATTATGTTTCCATTATCCACAATTTGGTATGTGGCAAAATCTTGAGGTGTTAGCCCCGCATTGATGTCTCTCTTTCTTATAATTCTACCATAACTCAGCGACAAAACATTTGTTTCTGCATTATTGAAATTTTTGTTTTTTTTCTCTCTTATGTATGGTTGTATTTTCTTCACATCCCACCCTTCAGGTATGTCGCCAATCCACGAGATTCCACTTGGCTTATATTTTGGATACTTGTTCATTGCGTTATTCAAAAATTTTGGTGAGCATTCCTGCAGTTTCTTTTTCTATTGCTTCAATATCGGCACGGATAGACGAAAGTTTTCGTAACTCAACAGGTTTGTAGAAGTATTTGGTAAACGACACTTCGTAGCCAATCTCCGATTCGCCAAATTGCACTTCGCTGTCGTAGGGTTTTACTTCGTTTTTGTAGAACGCTTCTATGCCACCTTCGTACAACAACGGAATTTGTTCAAATTCATTGCGTTCCTTTTTCATTTTAGGATGTCCCTTTTTGTCAAGGACAGGTTTTCCGTTTTCGTCTTTTTCGGGACGAAGTATCGGCACTTGCCAATAGCCAAACTCTTTATTGTCGAATATCTTGCTGTTTTCGTTTTCTTCAAAATCGAGAAATAGTTTAAGGATTTTGTCACGGTCGCTTGCATTTGTTTCGCAGTTCTTTTCTCCCAAATTCTTGCGTAACGGGGTAAAAATCTGCGTGGCGTCAATCAATTGCACTTTGCCCTTGCGTTTTTCTTCTTTACGATTACTCAACACCCAAACAAACGTGCCAATTCCTGTGTTGTAGAATTGTTTTTCGGGCATTGCTATGATTGCTTCAACCAAATCGTTCTCAAACAAGTAACGGCGAAGATTGCTGTTTCCGCTCCCTGCGTCGCCATTATACAGCGACGAGCCGTTGTGGATTTCCACAATACGAGTTCCGAGTTTTGTGTTCGATTTCATACGGCTTACATTGTTTGCCAAGAACAACATTTGCGGGTCGCCAATGTCGGGTATCATTTTGTACTCGGAATTACCAGCGTAGTCTATCACAAAACGCTTGTCAACAATCTCTTTTTTATCCTTGTAACCCCAATTTTCGAGGTCGTTTTTCCACGGAGTGCCAAAAGGTGGATTGGATATACAGAAGTCAAATTTTTGTCCAGGGTGTCCGTCTTGCGAAATCGTGGAACCACACACAATGTATTCGTGAGCCACACCTCCAAGTTGGTATTGGAACGACTTACGGTTTCCCATCAGCATAAGGTCGGACTTGCAAGTGGCGTATGTTGCGTCGAGCAATTCCTGACCAAAAATGTTAGTTTTTATATTTTTGCCCAATTCTTTGGCAAGTTCCTGAATACGTTCTTCCGCAATAGTGAGGATTCCGCCTGTACCGCACGCACCATCGTAAATAGTGTATGTGTTATCTTCCAATTTGTCGGCTACAGGTACAATGGCAAGTTCAGCAAGTAACTTTACGTAATCACGTGGGGTAAAATGTCGTCCAGCAGCCACCACGTTGGCATCTTCGTTGAACTGGCGAAGCAATCGTTCAAAGAGAGTACCCATTGTATGGTTGTCGAGAGCGGGCAGTTTCTCTTTTCCACCCTCGTCAAGCACTGGCTTAATGCCAAGATTTACTTTTTCGGAAGTGATTTTTTCCAACATCAAGCCAAGTATTCCCTTATCGGACATGGTATCGACACTCGCACGAAGTTTGAATTTGTCGATTATGTCAAGTACGTCTTTGCTAAATCCGTTTAGGTAATCAATAAAGTTGATTTTCAATCGACTTTCATCGTTTTCGGCTTGAAGTGTTTTAAGCGTAAAATTGGAAGTGTTGTAATATGGCAAACCAGTTTCTTTAAATAAAAATGCGTCTTGGTTGGTAATACCTTTTTCGTCAAGTTTTTTCTTGTAGTTTAGTACTTTTTGTTTTGTGGGTTCAAGAAGCAAGTCCAAACGTCGAAGCGTTATCATTGGAAGAATAATGTTTTTATATTCACCAGCCTCAAACTTGTCAACCAAGACATCGTTGGCGATGCCATACATAAAACTAAAAAGTTGTTCGTATTGTAATTTATTCATAAGAATCATTTTTGAACCCAAATTTACTATTTTTTTATATGCCAAAACAAACAATCACAAAGTATAAATTAACAAAATAGGAAAAAAACGTACAACCCGTAAAGAAACCCTTTACAAAACGAAAGATCTGTAGTTTGTAAAGGCCAAAAGGAAAATTTGTGCGCGATTGCTAATTTTAATTAAAAACTATATCTTTGCCTCAAGAGGTTTTGATATGGATACAGTTAATTCAATCAATAACTAAAAATTTTATTACAATGGAACACACAAACCAAATACTCGAGGCACGCCGCTACGTTGCTAACGCAAAAACGATACTGAAGGAGAAAGCCGTGAAAGACGGCGACTATTACACCGATTCCAAATACATAAAAATGGCTGGACACACGCTTTGGACTGGTTGTCTCGTGGCGTTGGACTACGCACTGAAAATCAAACATTCCAAGGGCAGACGTGTCGATATTAAGGATTATCAGACTGCAGCGTCGAAACGGAGCAAAAAACTGCTTACCATGGTCAACAGTGGCTACAACACAATGCACCTCTATATGGGATACGACGGCGAAAAGGATTACAGCCTGAGCCAAGGCGGAATAAAGACCGCGAACAATATTATAGACTGGTGCGAGGCAAATTCTTAAATTTCCTCTCAAATATACATTTTTCAGTTACAGCCAATTCATGAATTGGAACCAGACTTTTTTGTTTACCAAACGAATGATTTTAGTTTGGGAAAGCGGAAGAATATGTAGCATGGCATAGATGTGGTTTGGTAAAAATGTCTAATTTTACCACAATTAAACTAAGCACTTCAGAATGAATTTTGTAGAAACCGAACATACAGAGTTGAAACAACGATTTACCGACGCTATTTCCAAAGAAATTGTGGCATTTCTTAATACCGACGGAGGTACGGTTTATATAGGCGTGAACGACGACGGAAGCGTTTGCGGTGTGGAAAATCTTGATGATTCACTCAAAAAAATTGCCGACATTATTGAAAACCAAATCTTGCCCGAACCTCGTGCGCTCATTGAACTCGGCACAAAATTTATTGAGCAGAAACACATTATAGAAATAAAGGTTCAAAAAGGCAAAGGACTTTATTACATAAAAAAATATGGTAGAAGCGCACAGGGCTGTTTTCTTCGTGTTGGTTCTACAAGTCGTGCAATGACCGAAGCACAAATAAATCAAGTCCACAATAAATATCTTGACTCACAGGTAAAGATTACCGAAATAGAAAGCGGGATAAAGAATCCTACGTTCCAGTATTTGAAACTTCTGCTTACCGAGAAAGGATATACGATAAACGAGAAAACGTTTGCCGAAAATTTTCATTTGCTCACACACGATGGCAAATACAATAAGATGGCGGAACTTATGGCTGACAAGAATGAGGTTTCTATTAAAGTTGTTCGTTTCAAAGGACGTGAAAAGGCAGATGGAATAGCCGTTCGGAACGAATATGGAGAGAAGTGCCTTGTGGTTGCTATGAAACAAGCATTTGAGTATTGTTCAGATGTGATAAACGAAACGCATACCAGTTTTACAAAAGGGGTCCGTAACGATATACCCCTGTTCGATAATGTTGCTTTCCGCGAAGTGTGGTTCAACGCTTGTCTGCACAACAATTGGGCAGACGGAACGCCACCAGCCATCTACATTTATACCGACCGTTTGGAAATAATCTCAACAGGTGGACTACCTCATAATCTTTCTATAGAAGATTTTTACAGAGGCGTTTCCAAACCCGTTAATGAGGAACTCGCAAAAATTTTCATCCGCTTGGATTTAATGGAGCAGACTGGTTTTGGAATCCCCTTGGTAACCAAACGTTATGGGAAAAGTGTTTTTGAGTTTTTGGATTTCTTTATGCGTGTAACGATACCATTTGCATTTGAGATAGTGAACGAGGAGAAAAATGAGCCTCTAAATGAGCCTCTAAATGAGCCTCTAAATGATTCGGTAAAACTTGTTTTGGAAGTGATTTCAAAATCGTCGAACCTTCCAAAGAAACAAATTGCATCGAAAATAGGAAAATCTCGAGCAACAGTAACAAGAGCATTGGCAACATTGGTCAAATTAGGGAAAATACAACGTGTCGGTTCTGATAAAAACGGTCACTGGGAAATTCTTCAATAAACGCCATTGTTTTTTCTGTTTAGAAAACACATCGATACTTTTTCTGAATAATATGAAAATCAACAATTATTTTTTTCTCGTGAGAAATTTCCCTTTTCTCTGAAAAAAATTTGGCGCTATGAGGACCAAAAAATTTTTCTCTCGAGAGAGAAAATTTTTTTTCTCTCCTTATTTCTCCAAAAATAGTTTCGATATTTTTCCCGAAAACTATGAAAACCAACAATTATTTTTTTGTGACACTTGACTGGTATTATCAAGTCAAAAAGATGAGAGTTCGTTCCTTTTTTTAATCTGGTTCTATTTCATTTATCTGTTGTAAATCCTCAATCAAAGATTTCGACAACACTGTTGACACATTTTTTGAGATTGTTCTATAACTGTATTCTTCATATTATATTTACACTTAATGATTATTGGTATTTGCTTGCAAAGGCATCATTTTTTCTTCTTTTCATCTGATTACATGAAGTTTTTGATAAAGAAATACATATAACAAACAAAAGAAAAAGGGCGCAACCTCTCGGCTACGCCCTTTTCTTTTATATTGATTTTTCAGATTTATTTAACCTCCTCAAAATCTACATCGGTAACTTCGTCATTACCGTTGTTGCCACCTTGTTGTTGGCCGGCATTTGGATTGGCTTGTTGACCGCCTTGTGCCTGACCAGCGTTGTACATATCCTGCGAAGCTGCTTGGAACACTGTGTTCAACTCGTTCATTGCGGCATCGCAAGCGGCTACGTCTTGTTTGCTGTGAGCATCTTTCAACTTAGCCAATGCACCTTCGATTTGCGATTTCTTGTCGGCTGGCAATTTGTCACCCAATTCCTTCAATTGTTTTTCCGTCTGGAAAATCATACTGTCGGCTTGGTTCAACTTGTCGATACGTTCTTTTTCGGCCTTGTCGGCTGCTTCGTTTGCCTTTGCCTCTTCACGCATACGTTTGATTTCGTCGTCGCTCAAGCCAGATGAAGCCTCGATTCTAATGCTTTGTTCCTTGCCTGTGCCTTTATCTTTTGCCGACACGTTCAAGATACCGTTTGCATCAATATCGAATGTAACTTCGATTTGTGGCACGCCACGTTGTGCGGCTGGAATGCCGTCCAAGTGGAAACGACCGATTGTCTTGTTGTCCTTAGCCATTGAACGTTCACCTTGCAATACGTGGATTTCAACCGAAGGTTGGTTATCAACAGCAGTGGTGAATGTTTCCGATTTCTTGGTAGGAATCGTCGTGTTTGCTTCGATAAGTTTTGTCATCACGCCACCCATTGTTTCAATACCCAACGAAAGCGGAGTAACATCCAACAACAACACGTCTTTTACCTCACCTGTCAACACACCACCTTGGATAGCGGCACCGATTGCAACAACCTCGTCAGGGTTTACACCTTTCGAAGGAGTTTTGCCGAAGAATTTCTCAACAGCCGTCTGAATGGCAGGAATACGAGTAGAACCACCTACCAAAATTACTTCGTCAATGTCGCTTGTGTTCAAACCAGCCTGTTGCAAAGCAGTTTTACAAGGTTCTATTGTACGTTGAATCAAATCGTCAACCAATTGTTCGAATTTTGCACGTGTCAATGTACGTACCAAGTGTTTTGGAACACCGTCAACTGGCATAATGTATGGCAAGTTGATTTCTGTCGAAGTTG
This sequence comes from Bacteroidales bacterium, assembly GCA_017552705.1. Lineage (GTDB taxonomy): Bacteria > Bacteroidota > Bacteroidia > Bacteroidales > UBA1715 > UBA1715. The sequence goes on along the minus strand of JAFZOY010000033.1, from coordinate 5,884 downwards.
TGTTCGACAACTCGATTTTAGCCTTTTCAGCAGCTTCTTTCAAACGTTGCAAAGCCATTGAATCCTTGCTCAAGTCAATTCCGCCATTGTCGTTCTTGAATTCTTGTACCAACCATTCAATAATACGTTGGTCGAAATCGTCACCACCAAGGTGAGTATCACCGGCAGTAGATTTTACTTCGAACACGCCGTCGCCAAGTTCCAGGATTGACACATCGTGCGTACCACCACCACAGTCGAACACAACGATTTTCATATCCTTGTTGGTTTTGTCCAAACCGTATGCAAGAGCAGCGGCAGTAGGCTCGTTTACAATACGTTTAACAGTAAGACCTGCAATTTCGCCGGCTTCCTTCGTTGCCTGACGTTGAGCGTCGTTGAAGTAAGCAGGAACGGTGATAACTGCCTCGGTAACTGTAGTTCCAAGATATTCCTCAGCAGTTTTCTTCATTTTCTGAAGAATCATTGCAGAAATTTCCTGTGGTGTATATAAACGTCCGTCAATGTCAACACGAGGAGTGTTGTTGTCGCCACGAACAACCTTATATGGCACACGATTTATTTCGCTCGTCAAACGATCGTAGGTTTCACCCATGAAACGTTTGATTGAGAACACTGTCTTTGTTGGGTTTGTGATAGCCTGACGTTTTGCAGGATCACCAACTTTTCTTTCGCCATTGTCGATAAAACCAATAATCGAAGGAGTTGTACGCTTACCTTCGCTGTTTGGAATTACCACTGGTTCGTTTCATTCCATAACCGAAACACACGAGTTTGTGGTTCCTAAGTCAATTCCTATTATCTTTCCCATTGTATTAAAATTTTTAAGTTTCTAATTTTGTTTGAACATCGTAGTCAATGATTGTGCCACTCGTTTTTTTCGGAAAAACAATGAAATTGTGGCAGAATTGAACTCGTTTTTTTCTGAATTTGGCAGATTCGACTGACAAAAATTCCGAAGCCGATACCGTTAGCTATCAATTGTCATTGATTTCGAGTTTTCGCAGTGAATTTATTTCATAATTCAAAAACACACCCAACACTTTGTGGTAAAACGAGAAATGTTATTTTTGTATCAAATTAGAGAGAAATGGGAAAAATTCTTTTACAGTCGGTGTTTCATAACAACAAGGAATGCAACATACTCATCAATGGCACAACATTTTACGCCATCGACCGACAGTTTTCCCCCGCCGAAATTGATGGCGCGGAAGTAGTTGATTGTAAAGGGATGGCGATTTTTCCCGCGTTCTACAATGCACATACCCATGCCGCCATGACGCTTATGCGCGGCTACGCCGACGACACGCCTTTGTTTGAATGGCTCAACAACTATGTGTGGCCTCTGGAGGCGAAACTCACAGCCGACGATATTGAAATAGGAAGCCGTCTGGCTGTACTCGAAATGATTCACTCGGGAACGGTGTTTTTTGCCGATATGTACTGGCACCGCGAACGGACAATGAAAGTGGTTGAAGAAATGGGCATCAGAGCGGCTATTGGTGTCACCATTTCCGACAAACTTACATCGCCACAGGACTTTGAAAATAATTTCACCTTCCTGAAAAAACATACTGGAGAATCCGAACGGGTTTCGTTGGTGGTTATGCCCCACTCCATATATATGAACACCGACGAAAGTTTTAAACGGAGCATTGCCGTTGCAAAAGCGGAGAATTATATTTTTCACACACATTTGTCGGAAACCGAGAAAGAAGTAGTGGACTGCCAACAACAGTTTCACTGCACGCCTGTGGAATTGATGGAAAAATGGGGCGCGCTGTCACCGAATTTTGTTGGCGCTCATTGTGTCCATCTAAACGAGAGCGAAAAGGAAATCCTTGCCGGCACTGGTTCCACAGCCGTTGTCAATCCTTGTTCCAACCTGAAATTAGGAAGCGGCATCCCCGACATTGCAGGACTACATTCAAAAGGAGTCAATGTGGCTCTTGGCACCGACGGAGCTTCGTCGAACAACAACCTCGACATGCACGAGGAAATGAAAATAGCTGCCCTGCTCGGACAACTTCAGGCTCATTCCATCAACAAAATCTTCCACAAAAACGATATCCTCACTATGGCTACCGAAGCAGGAGCAAAAGCCTACGGACTACATGCTGGGAAAATTGAGGAAGGTTATCTCGCCGATTGCCTTTTAGTGGAACTTGACAATGCGCAAATGATTCCCTGCCACGACTATTTGAGCAACTGGATTTACAGCGCAAACACGAACGCAATACATTCAGTGATTTGCAACGGTTCATTTGTGATGCGCAACCACCACGTTGACGGCGAAGAGGAAATTTTGCGAGACGCTAAAAAACGGGCTAAAGAAATCTTAGAAAGATAAAAAAAGGAAGCCCGAACTTCGGACTTCCTTTCTGAATGGAATCGAAACCATTACTGGATTTCGATTTGCCGTGTGGCTGGTGTTTTGTCAACAATCTCCTTTTTCGGCAAATCAATGTTCAACACACCATTTTCAATTTTTGCGGAAATATTCGCAACTTCAACATCTTCAGGAATAGCAAAACTCTGAGAGTACGAAGTGTACGAGAATTCACGACGCAACCACGCTTCTTTTTCTTTGCCTTTTTCCTCTTTCTCGTCTTTTTTCTCAAGGGAAATGGCAAGTTCATTGTATTCGTTGATGTTGATTTTGAAGTCATTTTTCGTCATGCCAGGTGCGGCGATTTGAATTGTATAATCCTTGTCGCTTTCCTTAATGTTTACGGCAGGGGTCGCAAACTGCTTGCTGATTGAAGCGCCCCAAAAATCATCATTGAACACATCTTCGAAGAATGACGGAACCCATGCGTTCACGTTCTGGTTTCTTCTTGAATTTCTAATTAGTGGTAACATAACAACCTCCTATTTTAAGATTACACATTTTTTATCCCCTGCTTTCGCAGGTTCGACATGCCTATTTCAAACAATAGACCAAACTCAACAAACTGACAATCAGTCTATTAAATAGACATTTTGTCGTATTTTCCACATTCAAAACCGACATTCTGGCAGAAATCGCAGCCACCAAACCATTACAATAAAAATCCTCATTTCTATAAGTACCGACAGGATTTATTGAAAGTAGTTTTTACATTTCCAAAAAAAGATTATTTTTGCACGTCAAAATGCTCGAATGTTGGAATTGGTAGACAAGCATGTTTCAGGAGCATGTGTCTTCACGGACATGCGGGTTCGAGTCCCGCTTCGAGCACAGACATTCTTTAACGCTCAGGTGTTGGAATTGGTAGACAAGCATGTTTGAGGGGCATGTGGCCATTAGGCCGTACGGGTTCAAGTCCCGTTCTGAGCACTACACAAAGCCTTGTAGGTGAAAACTTGCAAGGCTTTTTATCTAAATTACGCTGTAATGGATTCACATATATATATAGGTCTGATGTCAGGAACGTCGGTTGACGGACTGGACATCTGTGCTGCCAGATTCCACGGCAACAAATATGAGATACTTACAGCAACCACCTGCCAATATCCGAATGAATTGCGGCAAAAACTACTTCACGCACACGAACTTTCGGCACAGGACCTCGCCCAACTACATATAGATTTTGGAATCTACTGCGGAAAACAAGTCAAGGAATTTGTTGCCCGGAACAACATTTCCGCTGCATACGTGGCAAGCCACGGTCAAACGGTGTTTCACACACCACAAACCGGATTAACGCTACAAATTGGCTCTGGCGCACACATAGCAGCCGAAAGCGGAATATCCACAATCTGCGATTTCCGTAGCCTCGACGTGGCAATGGGCGGACAAGGCGCCCCGCTTGTTCCTATCGGCGATGAATTGTTATTTCCTCAATACGACTACTGCCTAAACATTGGCGGGTTTGCAAATGTTTCAACAAATCAAAACGGAACACGCATCGCATGGGATATTTGCCCAGCAAACATTGTGCTGAACGCATTTGCCAAAACCTTCGGACAAGAATTCGACAAAAATGGGGAACTCGGGCAAAAAGGAACAATACACACCAAATTGCTTGACGCACTCAACGCGTTGCCGTTTTATACCGAACAAGCACCCAAATCACTCGGACGGGAATGGGTTGAAACCAACATACAACCATTAATACAAAGCGCTAATATTAGTATTGAAGACGCAATGCGCACCTACTACGAACATTGCGCAACACAAATCGGAAAAAATCTACAAAAACCTGATTCAAAGACACTTTGCACTGGCGGCGGCGTAAAAAACACCTTTTTGATGCACCGCATCGCACGACACACGCAATCCACACTTATAATTCCCGACACGCAATTAATCGACTACAAAGAAGCGTTGATTTTCGCATATTTAGGCTATCTGCGAATCAACCACAAACCAAACTGCTTGGCTTCGGTAACTGGAGCAAAACAAAACGTATGTGGAGGTGTTGTTTGGGAAGTGTAACTACAACATTCCCAGCACATACGCCAAAACAAGACCAATATACGTTCCCACTGCATAGCCAACCAAACCAATAGCCAATCCACTCACCAAAACCTTCTTGTTGCCCATAGCCCCCACTACTGGCGGAATAAACGGAGGGGAACACAGTAGTCCTATATTCGCAACCACAAACAAATCTCCCTCAATTTTGAAAATCTTACAAACTATAAAGTGCAGAAGAATGGAAACAAGCAACACAAACAGCACAAAATACACAAGTGTGACTATTGTCGTACGCAACATATAAAAATCGAACTGCGAGGCAACAACCACACTGAACATAAGAATCAGCACCATTCCCATTTCGAACGTTTTCGGCAATTCTCTGATTTTCCTGCAAAACGAAGCACAGATTGCCAATGTCGTTACAGTTACAATCACCACCATTTCGTTGATGCCTCCACAAACCGCATACGAAAACCCGACTCCCACACCAACAAATGCAAGCGCAAGCAGTAACGCCACAATAATTTTGGGGAGAATTTCCCCCGACAACATTCCGCTATAATCCTCCACATCGGTGATTTTCGCCGATTCAGTCATATCCGACTCCACCGTTTTTGATTCATACGGCAGTAATTTACGAAACAAATGGTATCCACCACCCACAATAAACAAAATCAAAGGAAACGTAATCAACATTTCTATGGTAAGCAGACAAGTCATTATTGTGGAATCAATATGCAAAGAGGCGCCAAGTGCCGCAAAATTCATAGTTCCTCCTGTGTAAATTCCAATCATCATTGCCGCCAAATCCGAAAAATTTTCAATTCCACTACCCCGAAACACGAAAAATCCCGAACATACAGCCACCACCACCGCAAACAATCCTCCCACAAGCGCAATAATAGTTTTTGGTAACGATTTCGCCCACATTCGAAAATCTGAGCCGAGCAACATCAACGGAATTGCCAATGGAACCGTGCAATCCATAATCCACTTTTGAATACTGCGCATTGTCTCAGCCTCAGCACTTCCCGACTCAAACACCGTCAAATTTGATAGGGATAGCACTATTCCCACCGCATACGCCATAATAACCGTACCAACCTTTTGCGCCCAACTCCATTTCTGAAACGCCCAAACAATAAGCATCGGCATACATATATATATGAAAACAACGAATCCTATCCGCATTGCAATTTTTTCCAAAAGTACACGATTTTCACTATTCCGAATCAAAATGATACATTTCTGGACTGAAAATCTTTGTTAGCAGAATATTCCGACTTAGCTGGTTGGCGTGAAAAAAAATCAACGGAGTGTAGCGTAAAAAGGCGTTGGTGCCTTATAACGATAAACTACCTCATACGATGGTGTGGCACTTCAACGCCTTTAGCGGAACGCAGTTGATTTTTAGCCAAGCAGGTACGTCGGCGGCCTTTCTTTGGGTTCCGTTTCTTTCGCCGCCGAAAGAAATGGAAC
>JAFZOY010000032.1 GCA_017552705.1 Bacteroidales bacterium | reverse complement strand
ATCATAAAGCGGCTTATTTAATGAAACATAATTATTCAGCGGAATATGTTTCTGCCTGGTTGCTGTTTTGATAGCTGTAATAATCTGTCTTGTAATGCACAGCTATGCAAATGCACGAAACGAACTTAGTTTGTCATTCCGATAATCCCGTATTGCTTTATAAAGGCCGATCATTCCTTCCTGTACAATATCTTCGTGGTCAGCACCAACCAAAAAATAACTCCTTGCTTTGGAACGGACAAAATTTTTATATTTATTCAATAGATATTCTTGAGAGATTTTTTTCATTACTAATTGGAGCCTTTTATGCTTTAAAAGAACGATTTAAGAAATAAGTAGATCTTCTCTTCCAATCTCTCTATTATACGAATTCAGCATCGCTGTAGTAACCCGAACAGCGAGAAAAATCTAATCTCATAGAATGATTAAAAAGCAGAGTGCAACAACATTTATTCCTCTGTGTATGAAGCTTGTAAACTGATTTAATAAAGCCGAAAATCCTACAGAAAATCTTCTTTATAATCTGTTTTGGGGGTAGAATCTTGCGATTTTGCAGGTAGGGAGCGGAAGTTTTTGTTTTGCTTCTGGCGTTTTTCCCAACGTTCGCGTGCAAATTGCTGCAAATCGCTCACCTCATCGTTCTCGTCGATGATTTCAAGTCCTAAAATTGTTTCAATAATGTCTTCAAGTGTCAAAATACCTTGAAAACAGCCATATTCGTCAATCATCACGGCAATCTGCCCTTTGTTTTTCAACAAATCTTCCCAAACCGAACTGATTGACTGTTCTTCGTTGAAATACGAAATGTCGCGTTTAAGGCTGCCCAACGTCAAATCGAAATGATCTTCGGCAAGTTCCTCCAACGCATCGCTTCGCAACACATAACCCGTGATAAACTCCTGAGAATCAGCATATACAGGGATTCGTGAAAAATGCAGATAATCGTCGTTGTCGTAAAACTCGCGTAATGTCATCGATTCCGGCGCAATAGCCGCAACAACACGGGGAGTCATCACATCAAAGGCTTTGATGTTTTCCAACTTGATGATGTTCTGAATGATTTTGTTCTCGTTTTCCTCAATCACACCTTCTTCCTCACCCACATTCGCCATGGCGGAAACTTCCTCGCGGCTCACGCTTGCCTCAGCCTCTTTTGGCGTAATCCATTGAGTTATAAGTTGTATCATTATCACAAACGGATGCATCACCACAATCAAGATTCCTATGGTGCGTGCAGTAAAATTCATTAAATGCTTCCAATACGATGTACCTATCGTTTTGGGAATTATTTCGGAAAAAATCAAAATCAGCAAGGTCACTGTTGCCGAAACAAATCCGAAAGGGATGCTGTCGAGCACAATCGCAGCCTGTTTTCCCACGCCAGCGGCACCAATTGTGTTTGCGATTGTGTTGAGCGACAATATTGCGGCAAGTGGCCGATCGGTTTCAAGTTTATATTTCTTGAACCGTTTCGCAAGTTTACTACCTTCCTCCTCTCGCATAGTGATATACGAAATAGGCGTTGACATCAGCACCGACTCAAGTATGGAGCAGAGGAAAGATGTTACCAGCGCTATCAATAAATATGTTATAAGCAGTGTCATAGTATTATTCCGCTACAAACATACGTTATTTTCAGTAAATAGCAAGCGAGAGGGACCATCTTCTATTCGAACATGTTTTTATAATCAGCCTTGCGGACTTTCAAAGCTGCATTTTTCTTCACGTTTTTAGCCGTAGAAACGTAGTTTACTTTTTCTCCGTTTGTCCCGACTATCACGCCTTCCATATACAATGGAAATCCGTAGTTGCTTTTCGGCACATACATATTTGTGTAGTTTCCGGCGAAATCCGAACTCGACGATGCCCAACAATCACCAGTGTACATCGGACCAATCACTTTGTATCCGCTGCAACTATATCCACAAACTGTTTTCGTTCCCGACAATTTCTGCAATGATTCGTCTTCCACCGTTGTTGATGCAGGAGTGTATTTATATGCAAAATACACCTTGCTTGTGTCGGACGACGAAAAACAAACCATCACTTGGTTTTTGTAGTCGATTACTGTGATAAGATTGTCAACGCCGTAGCCAAAATATTCAGCGCCCGCGTTCATGTAGTACGAACATGGAAGTGTTTCTTTTTCGCCGTGTTCGTTTGTCATAACCACTTCGGTATTTACCACCGTATTAAATAGGTATTCATCTTCGAAAGGAACATTTGTCATTGCAATAAGCGAATCTTGCCAGGCGCCCATTGCTTCTTGATATTTCTTGCTTTCTTCAGCCAAATGTTGTTCGTATGCGCTTAATTTTTTCGTCAGATACACTTCCATTTGCTTTTCGGCGATTGACTCGACTTTTTTCGTAACAGCGTTCGAAACGCCTTTACTTGCCGCATTCAAAGCGCCATTTATCAAACTCCGTTGTGCTTGTGCCACGCACATTCCACAACATAATGCAACCACTACTGCAATTGTTTTTTTCATCTTTTCAGTTTGTTTTAATAATACAAAGATAATGAAAACATTAGACATTCCAAATCCGTTTTACTTTTCTGTTGCATAACGCAGCCAAAAGTGCAGCGAAACAGAACTTCATTCCATCGTTTTATTCATAAAAGACAGGAATACAAACATTTTTTATATTTTTGCGTATATGATAGTTTCTATACAACATATCACAAAATGTTTTGCCGGCACAAAAGCGCTCGACGATGTTTCGTTCGACATTCCTGAAGGTTCAATCTACGGGCTGCTGGGGCCAAACGGAGCGGGAAAGACAACCTGCATCCGAATCCTCAACCAAATGATTCGTCCCGACGCGGGCGAAATCACCATCGACGGGAAACCTCTCCGCGAATCCGATGTGGAACGCATAGGATATCTGCCTGAAGAACGCGGATTGTATAAAAAAATGCGTGTTGCGGAACAGATCCTTTATTTCGCATCCCTTAAAAACATGGAGAAAAACCGTGCAAAACAGGAACTCGAATTTTGGATTGACAGGCTGGGAATAGAGAATTGGTGCGACAAACGTATCGAGGAATTATCGAAAGGCATGCAGCAAAAGGTTCAATTTATAGCCACAGTTCTGCACAAACCATCGCTGTTGATTCTTGACGAGCCATTCAGCGGATTCGACCCAGTAAATGCGCAAGCTATTAAAGATGAAGTCATTCGCCTGAAAAACGAAGGCACAACAATTCTTCTTTCCACCCACAACATGAACTCCGTGGAAGAGCTCTGCGACAACATTTCGCTCATACACCGTTCGAAACAGATTCTTAACGGTTCTGTTTCCAACATTCGGAATTCGTTTGCGGGAAACACCTACGAAGTTGTGTTTTCCGGCTATTGCGACACGCTTTCAACCACACTCACACCATCACTGAAAATCCTTGGTAAACAAGTGGATGGAAATCTCACAAAACTGCAAATAGAACTGATGCCGCAGGTTTCAACCAACGATGCGATTCAATTTCTTATGAAATCGGGCGCAATTGTTTCGTTCCAACAAATTCTGCCAAGCATGAACGACATCTTTATCCAAGCGGTGAAACAACATAACGAATCAGAACATGGGGAAAACGTATAACATATTCAAACGAGAATTTTTGTCACGCATTCGAAACAAATCGTTTGTTTTAATGACGATTTTGGGCCCGATATTGCTTGCATCTATGCTCATAATTCCCCTATTAATTGAAAAATACGATAAAACGCGGGAGAAAAAAGTCGCCATTATCGACGAATCGCATCTTTTGGGCGAAACTATCAGGGATTTCCAATCATATACGTTCACAATTGTAGTAAACGCCACCGTTGACGATTTAAGCGCGGATTTCGCGAATTCAGGATTCGACGCGGTGCTGTTTATCCCCAACAACATCTACAATTCCAATTCTGTGGTTCTTTACTCAAATGTTTGGGTTGACGATGCCCTCAAAGCCTACGTTGGATACACGCTCCGCCGCGATTTGGAATATATGGCGCTGCTCAAGGAAAATGTTACCGCCGAAACTATTTCAAAGGTGACAACGCCAGTGTTTGTTGGTGTGCAGAAATGGAATTCCAAAGGCGAAACTATTGAAAACGAAGCTTCGATGGAAAAGAAAAATATTATTGCAACGTGCTTTGTTTCAATAATTTACATTTTCATAATTTTATACGGTGTGCTGGTTTTACGTGGTGTAATTGAAGAAAAAACAAGCCGTGTTGTGGAAATCATTATTTCATCGGTGAAACCTGTACAATTTATGTCGGGAAAAATTCTTGGAATAGGTTGCGTTGGGCTACTCCAATTCATTCTTTGGATAGTTTTAACACTCGGTTTAGTGGCGGGAGCGCAACAATTGCTGTTCCCAGAGCCGTACGTTCCCTCGCAGTTGCCGGAAATCGCCGAAACGCTTGGTGCAACCAACTCTACGCCAAAAATCATCACTCCCGAAACAAACACAATGGACTATGCCATCAATCTATTCCAAACGCTTGACGGTGTGAATTGGCCGGTTATGATTGGCGCATTCATATTCTTCTTTATTTTTGGATACTTGCTGTATGCGTCGATTTTCGCCGGAATAGGTGCCATATCCGACCAAGACACTGAAACACAACAATTTGTAATACCAGTAACAATACCATTATTGATTCCATTACTATTGTTGCCGCTCATCATTTCCGACCCCAACGGAACGCTTTCGTTTTGGCTTTCGCAGATACCGTTCACATCGCCATTGGCTATGATGGCAAGATTGCCGTTCGGTGTCCCGTATTGGCATGTTGCGTTGTCGGCTGTACTATTGATTCTCACATGCGCCCTTTTTGTTGGAACGGCGGCAAAACTATATCGTTCAGGATTATTGCTTTATGGTCAGAAATTCTCTCTCAAAGCTATCTTATCGGCTTTGAGGAAGTCGTAAAAACAATATGGCACAATCCTTGTTTTAACCAAAGAAAAAAAGTATTATGAAACGGACAGCATTTTTCACGGTATTGATTCTGATTTGCTCAGCAGCTTTTTCACAAGAATCTCCCAAAGCATTCTCAACAGGAGAACGCCTTAAATATAGTCTTTACTATGGTATTATGGACGGTGGCGAGGCTACTATCACGCTTGAGAAAACTAAAAACGGCGAATTCCATGCGAAAGCCGTTGCCAAAACAGTTGGTATGGTTAAGTGGTTCCTCGACATGAACGACACGTACGAAAGCTACTTCAACCCAACCACTTGCAAACCTTCGGTGGCAATTCGTGATATTAAGGAAAACAGCTACAAATATTACGACGAGGTGAAGTACAATCACACGAACCACACGATTCAGAGCAAGAAAAACGGTACGGTCAATGTGCCTAACGATATTTATGACATTGTGTCGAGCCTATACCAAATGCGTAACTCAGGATTTGGCAAGATGAAATACAACGACACGTTGACAACAGCCATTTATTTTGAGGACGAAATCTACCAGTTCCAAGTGATTTACAAAGGAAAGGACAAAGTGACCACAAAATTGGGGACATTCAACGCGCTGAAGTTCCAGCCAGTTGTGGAAGTTGGCCGTGTATTCCGCCACGAAGACGATGTATTATTCTGGGTTAGCGACGATGCGAACCTGCTTCCTCTCCGTGCAGAATTCAACGTAATCATTGGTTCAATCAAATGCGACCTTCTCGAATATTCGGGGACAACCGCACCGATGAAAAGCAAGAAAAATTAAGATTATTTTTTCCAGAACAACTGAGTGATATCGGTGAACTCACCCGACGCATCCACACTATACAGTCGTTGGTTTGTGTTGGGATTGTTCAGCGGACCTTTCGAAGCATCGTAGCCGCCAAGTTTAATATACTGAAACGAGGTGGCTGAGATTTTGTCGCTCAGTACAGCCTTTCCGGAATACCATGCAGTTTTCAACGAAGGGAATTGTTTTCGGACAAACCATGCGAGTTGTTCCACAGCTTCGGGTTCCGCATCACCGCCCATAAAACACACGCACGTGATATCCTTGGAATACATATCAACTATTCGGCGCAGTTCCGTCTCGTCCAAAACCACACCGATATCCTCTTGTAAATATGCACTATGGCAACCAACACAACGATTTGGACAATTCGTTATGTTGATGGCCAAAGTAACTTCTTTCGGGATTTCTGCAAAAACAATATCGTAATTGTAATACTTGAGCATTACAAGTCGAGTACGAATTGTTTTTCGCTCGCATAGTAGCGGCGTTTTGCCTCTGCCTGACGAGCTGCCGAGAAATTAGACACACGTTTCATATATCCAATCACACGCGTCAAATAATCAACATTGGTGCTATGGCAATGAGGACATTCCTTCAAGTAGCGTTTGTCAATCTTCTTACAATCGTTGCAGATTGTGTTTGGAATATTGAACGTGAAGTAGTTACAACCTTCGTGCGTAGCCACGCGAAGCAACTGACGGTATTGTTCCTTAGTAAGGTGGCTTTCCAAATTCGCATGCAATGCGGAACCACCTGTAAGGTGCTGGATATATTTACGTCCGTGCAGACGGAATTTATCGATAATGTTCAATGAATCGTCCTCAACAATGTAGAAATATGAGTTGTAGCAGTCGCGAGGAACCACATAACCATCTTCACGATCCCATTTAGCGTGTTTTACACCCACATTTTCCGCAGGAATCATTTCGCAGTTGAACATCATATCTTTTGTACGATATTTCTTGTTGTATTTTTCAACCAAACCAAGCACGTTCTGTACAAATTCCACATATTGAGGATTGTCATTGATTTCAATGCCAAGGAATTCTGCTGCCTCAACCAAACCATTCACACCGATAGTCAAATATTGACGGTTGATGTTGATATAGCCTGCATCGAACAATGGCAACATGCCTTGTTCCTTCAAATTCTTCAAGTTTTCGTTGTAACCAATCTGAACTTTGTGAACCAAATCAACAACAGTTTCCAAGAAGCTCAAATAGTGCATATTGTTTTTAACCGCATACTGAATACAACGGTTCAAGTTGATTGTCAACACGCTCTTAGAACCTGTGGAAACACCTCCGGCGCCAAGTGTGTAGCTGAAACCGTTGTCTTGGATTTCGTTACGCAAACGGCAGCATGAAGCCAATGAATCGGCATTGTCGCTCATATATGTAAAGAACGAGTGGCCTTCGGCATACATTTCGGCTGTGAAATCGCCCCATTCTTCATCCATCACATCGCCATCTTTTGTAAGCAATGCCATTGTTTCAACAGGGAATGTCAACACAGCTTTCGTACGTTCCTGGTTGAACCATTTCATGAAACGTTTCTGCAACCAAGAAAGTGATTCCCAATGTGGTTGAGTTCCATCAGGGAAGTAGAACTCGCCGAAAATGCTTTGGAAATAATACTTATCGTAGTATGAAATATTCCAGAACACAGCCTGGAAGTTTCTTGCACCAGTTGGCTGGTTGATAGAATACACAACCTGTTCGAAGCAATCATCTATAACTTTTGCGATTGTGCGTTGTTTTATCGACAAATCAACAACTTCGTCGGCACGCAAATAGTAATCTTCGCCATATTCCTTTTCAATGAAATAGTTCATGTACATAAGGAACTCAGGAGTAGCGCAGGCACCGCTCAACATACTTGACACGATGAACACCATATTGATGAAACCACCGCAGAATGCCTTCAAGTTTGTGGGAGCCTTTGAGTTACCGCCCACATCCATAGTGCCTTTCAACAACCACGGATACATAGTGATTGAAGCACAATAGTTTGCCATCGACGTTTCATCGTTTTTATACACAAAGTGATTTGTAAGCATGTACAAATACTTGTCAGCCAATTCCTTACCATACAATTCTTTCAAACGGTCGGTAAGCAAACGACGATTCAAACGGATGAAGTTCGATTTTGGAAGTTCGCCAATCAACGTTGCGATGTTTTTCTTTTCAACATTGGCATTTGCATCGTATTTAGAACCTGTTGCGGCATTCGATGCATTGCAATAGCTCACCAAGAAACTCAATTTTTCGCGGTCTTCGCGGTCTTCCATGTGTTTTTGGCGATACAGCATATAACTTTTAGCAACAGAATAGTATCGTTCGGCCATAAGCGCCACTTCCACTTGATTTTGAATTTCTTCAACACTCATGCCATCGGCAACATGCACACGGCTCAACACGCCTGCGAGGTCGTCGTCGGTGGCGTAACTACCAACCGAAAGAAATGCTTTGCTTACTGCATATTTGATCTTTTCGATTGAAAACGGTTCCTTTGAACCATCACGCTTAACGATTTTAATTTCTGATACTCCCATTGCTTATAATTTTTTTATACTTTGAACTACTTTTTATCCGTTTGTACATTGGCTTTTGACCAATTTTTGCCACCAAAAGCAATCAAAAATTTTCCGATTTCTTTTAGCGTATCAAAATTATAACATATACAAATTGAGAGTATTTTTTTCTGTTGAAAGTTATTAGTATTTACTCTTTTTAACTCAGCATAACACTTTGTATTTCAACGCGTTTATTTGTTAATAACGTGAATTTTTCGGCATAAAAAAAGCGGAGATACGAACTCCGCTTCTTATTCAAATTTGTGTTCTAAAATGCTACTTTTCCAACTCTTTCCAAGCTAATGCACTTGCTCCGAGAACAGCGGCATTTTTATCCATCAAACCACTCAACTGGATTTTGATTTTGTTCTTGAAAATCGGCAAAAGATATTCCTCCATCGATTGTTTTGCAGGTCGTATGATTGCATCGCCCGCTTTTGCAGGTCCGCCAAACAAAAATATATGCGACGGGCTTGTGTGGCACACAACATCGGCGAATTTTATACCAAGAATTTTTCCCGTATATTCAAACGTTTCCTTTGCAATCTCATCGCCTGCCTGATATGCCTTGAAAACATCGTACGACGTGAGTTTGTTGAATGGAATATCACGAAGAGGTGAAGGTGTCTTTGTTTGGGCAAGAAGTTCTGTAACGGTGCGTGTGATACCCGATGCCGAAGCGTAAGCCTCCAAGCAGCCTTTTTTTCCGCAACCACATTCGCGTCCATCGGGGAACACAGTTGTATGTCCCACTTCGCCGGCAAAGCCATCGTGGCCATACACTAAATCTCCATTCACCACGATACCGCTTCCTACGCCTGTTCCCAACGTAATCACCACAAAATCGGTCAAGCCTTTGGCTGCGCCATAAATCATTTCGCCCATAGCGGCAGCATTTGCGTCGTTGGTGATGGCGATTTTCACATTCGGGAAATACTCACCCATCAGTTTACAGAATTGCACCGTACCTTTCCAACTCAGATTCGGTGCTTCCTCTATCGTTCCTCTATGATAATTTGCATTCGGCGCGCCAATACCAATGCCCATGAGCTGGCAATCAGCATGTTTCTGTAACTCGTTTTGAATCAACGAGCAAAGGTTCTTCATATACGGACCGATTTCTTCGAACTCTTTAGTGGGGATACTTGTTTCAAACAGACAATTTCCATCTCTGTCAACAAAGCCAATTGCGGTGTTTGTTCCACCGATATCAATTCCTACAGTAATTTGTTTCATACACATATATTTTGAACAAATATATTGATTTTATTTGGGCAGAGCACCGTAATTTTGATTTTTTTGGAAAAACAGACGTGCAACTACCACGGCAAGTTTTCCTTCAGCACACTATTTCTTATATTTTTTGATAATCTTCCCTGCCCTGTTTTTCCCGCCTGTTGACAGATATGGGTAAATTTCCTCAACCACAAGCAAAACCTCATCGCGTATTTCGGGCTCTGTTTCGGCTATCCTGTCAATAATCGACATTGCATGAGTTTTTACCCCTACGGGGATTGTCATATCCGTTAAACTGTTGATGCAGAAATCCAACAAAAGACCAAGTTTTTCAATTTTCCAATTTGGAGTAATCACAAACAAGCGTAAAACCAACCGCAACAAACCAGACCGTTTTATGTTGGGTAACAATTCAACGGCCTCGTTCAAACTATTTTCTAACGCAAATTTGTGATTATCAACGTAGTGATTCAATATCCAACACGCATAGAACGCTTCGGGTTCGTTGTTATTCAACACTATACGAAACACATCATCCACAGAAATCTCGCCATGCTCAATCAAAGCGACCTTCTCCGCCATATTCAAGTAGATACCTTCCTCGTTGATTTGCTGAATAAACTCGTTGACAGTCATATTTTCTTTTGATAAGAACGAAAACAAAAGTATGAAATGTTTGGCTGATAAAAAGTCAAGATTTTGCAAAAAACCGAAAAAATCTCAAACCTCTGCCTTGTTTTGGCACAGGTTGAGTTTTTCTTTGTGAAAAATTAAAATTTGAAAGCTATGAATAAGTATCCATTTAACTTGCCTTTAAAAGAATATAAGGGAGTTTTGAAAAACAAAGAGTATTGGGATAGCGGTTGTGTGGAATGGACATTTAGTCCTTTTGACAAAAAAATCAAACGCATTGCGGGTTTCGTTCAGAAAGGAGGAAACCTTATGAACGTTCTTGACGGATATGCCGAAGACCATCCTGATTGGGGCTATCGGATGCAGTTGCAGGGGAAAGTTTTGGATTACATATTGCGAATAATGCGCGGGAAAGAATGGAACAAGGTCATAATGGAAACAAAAAACTACATCGACGCTCGCATAATGTGTTTTACTAAAGAAGAATTGGTGGAACTATTCACAGAAGAATTAAAACGTGATGTGATTGTGAGTTGTGACGATTGTTGTTTCGTTTCGGATAGGAAACCCGTAAATGATGATATTCTTGAGAAAATAGAACAGCGTCACAAACAAGAGCATCCTAACGAATTCATTAAGGAGAAAATAAATGAATGGATTGATTATTCGTTGTGGTGAGTAATAAAAACGTATGTTTTAATTTATAGCCTTTTGAAAAATGTCAGGTCTAACCTTTATAATCCCTTGTCCTTATTGTAGCAAAACGTTTGAATGGCGTGAGGGGAAAGTGCAAGATTCAATAATTCTGCACTGTGAAAGTTGTGGGAAGGAGTTGCTGACTCCCGATGAGCCGGAAGCCCACGAACCACTTTACAAGCAATGCGAATGTGGTGGCTATTTTGAAGAAAAACAACGTTGGAATCCATACATCTGCCCTCACTGCAAAAACGAGATCGAAATGTGTGATGTCCGGAACATAACAAAAGTTGTAGAATGGGGAGATAGTAGAGATTCGGAAGATGAAACCAAATTGCCAAGTAACTCTTGACAAACGAAATCGGTTGTTGTATATTTGCATCGTCCTAGGTGAAAAATGAAGACGAAAGTCTAGAAACACGTGGGCAAACGCCGATTAAGTTCGTGCGAGTTTTCGGCTATGGCAAGAAAACTCATAAAAAAGGGATTTCAAAATCCCTTTTTTATTTTTTAGAGTTCCATATTCTTTTGAATCTCTTCGCAAAATCTTTTGCAATACAATCCGTTCTTGTTATTACAATCATTCTCCGTCCCTTGAAAAATATCAATTCCGTAAGGGTTGTGTTGCTGAAAAAAACTTTTTGGGTTAAATCTGTAATTTTACTGGTTTGTGGCACCCCAATAAAATTCACAACGATTCTGTCCGCTTGTGTTGCTCCTTTTTCAAATCGATGTTCAATGGAACTTCCTCCAGTAGAAGTCTTTCCTTCAACATAGTACAGGCAATTTCGCTTGCAAATAATGAAGTCGGCACTTTTGGTTGCCTTGGGATTCGAGAGCAGAAACACATCATATCCGTTTGCAACAAACTTTTGTGCAATTTGCAGATTATTGGGTATTTCGCCCGTTTTCAATATTTCGTCGTATTGGTTTGTGTATAAGGTGTAAATCTTGTATTCTGCCGTAGAAAATCGTTGTAACTCTGTAAAATCGGGTTGTGCCACAATCCATTTCAAAACATCAACCTTTTCGCGATTCATGGGAAACGTGTAGTAATCCTTTAGGGCATTAGCAATTGTAGTTCCTTGATAAGCAATAGTTTTCCCATAGTCGGTTGTGGGTTCACAAACGACATCACAAATATCCTCCGTCCGCTGTGGGTACGGTGTTGCATTTTCTTCTTTCATGATATGGCAAAAATAGGAAAAATACTATTGTACTTTCCACGATAATCAAAATTCCAGAAAACTTTCAGGGAATTATCCTACACTTCCTTCCAACGAAATGGCAATCAATTTGTTTGCCTCGATGGCAAATTCCATTGGCAAATGGGTAAGAACGTCTTTCGCAAAGCCGTTCACAATCAAGCTCATGGCGCTTTCGGTCGAGAGTCCTCGTTGGTTGCAGTAGAAAATTTGGTCGTCGGCAATTTTTGAAGTCGTTGCTTCGTGTTCCACCGTGGCGGTATTGTTTTGAATGTCTATCACAGGGAACGTGTGGGCACCACAATTGGAGCCAATCAGGAGCGAATCGCATTGCGAGAAATTATGCGCATTGTCGGCATTTTTGCCAACTTTGACCAATCCTCGGTACGAGTTGTTACTTCGTCCCAACGAAATACCTTTCGAAATGATAGTGCTTTTCGTGTTTTTGCCAATATGAATCATTTTTGTTCCCGTATCGGCCTGTTGCAGGTTCTTGGTAACAGCCACGGAATAAAATTCCGAAACAGAATTATCGCCTTTCAGCACAGTGCTTGGATATTTCCACGTAATGGCAGAGCCCGTCTCGACTTGTGTCCACGAGATTTTTGAATTATTTCCCTTGCACAGTCCACGTTTCGTCACAAAATTGTAGATTCCCCCTTTTCCATCCTTGTCGCCGGCATACCAGTTTTGCACAGTGGAATATTTTATTTCTGCATTGTCCATAGCAACCAGTTCCACAACGGCGGCGTGAAGTTGGTTCTCGTCACGCATAGGAGCCGTGCAACCTTCCAAATAACTCACATACGCGCCTTCGTCAGCCACAATCAACGTGCGTTCGAACTGCCCTGTTTTTGAGGCATTTATACGGAAATACGTCGATAACTCCACAGGACAACGAACACCCTTGGGAATATACACAAACGAACCGTCGCTGAACACGGCGGCGTTCAATGCGGCATAATAATTATCGGTGGAAGGCACGACAGAGCCCAGATATTGTTTCACCAAATCGGGATATGTTTGTGCCGCCTCGCTGAACGAACAGAAAATGATACCTTTCGCGTTCAGTTGCTCACGAAACTGCGTGTGAACCGACACACTGTCGAACACCGCATCGACGGCAACGCCCGAAAGCACTTTTTGTTCCTCCAACGGAATGCCCAATTTGTTGAACGTGTCGATTATTTCAGGGTCAACCTCGTCAAGAGAATTGTATTTCGCCTTGTCCTTCGGCTGAGCGTAGTAACTAATGCTTTGAAAATCAGGGATGTCGAATTTCAAATGTCCCCATGTGGGATGTTTCATCGTAATCCATTGGCGATAAGCCTTCAAACGAAATTCCAACAACCATTCAGGTTCATTTTTGACTGCGGAAATACGACGGATTATGTCCTCGTCCAATCCGGGCGGAAACACGTCGGTCTCCACATTCGACGAAAATCCGTATTTATATTCTTCGGATTCAAGATTGTCAAGGACATTCGTATCTTCCATCTGCTATTGCATTAATAATTCAAAGTCTATCGGTGCATCGTTCGACATCACCTCTTTAACCGTTCCGTCAACACATTGAAGTGTCCGTGCAGGATAACGGCTAATCATTTGAGTATTGTGTGTCACTAAGAAAATTGCACACCCCATTTTTGCGATTGAATGGAACAACTGAAAAATCTCATCCGATGTTTCCGGATCAAGATTTCCCGTCGGTTCATCAGCCAAAATAATTTCGGGATCGTTCAAAAGCGCGCGGGCAATGGCAACACGCTGTTGTTCGCCGCCAGAAAGTTGGTGAGGCATTTCATATTCCTTTTCAACCAAACCAACCTGCGTAAGCACTTCCAAAATACGGGCTTTAATTTGTGCGGATTTTGTCCAACCAGTAGCTTTCAGCACAAACACCAGATTGTCGTGCACATTTCGATCGGACAGCAACTGAAAATCTTGGAACACAACAGAAACTTTTCTCCGCAAATATGGAATTTTCTTCGACCGCAGATTATTCAAATCATACTCCGCCACAACTGCCTCGCCATCAAGCAAAGGAATTTCGGCGTACATGGTTTTCAACAAACTTGATTTTCCTGCCGCGGTTTTACCTATAAGATACACAACCTCGCCCTCGCCAATGGAAAACGACACGTCGGTTAAAATAGGACTTTCAGCAGAGTAACCTATATTCGCTTGGTTGAAATATATTTTGTTCGCCATAGTTGTAGAATTTTGTTGTGCAAATATACCAAAATATTACATTCGGAACGATGTTCTTACGCCTCTGATTTCGTGTAAATTGTCTGTGTTGGGAAGGCAAATTCAAGTCCATATTCCGAGAACAGACGCAAAATCTCCCTATTCACATCGGACTGTGTCTTGTAGTAATCCTCCGATTTCCGTATGTAATAAATAAATAGGATTTTCAGGGAAAAATCGCCATACTCCATAAAATTCGCCGATGTTTTTTCCTCTATTGAAGGCACCGTTTTCGGCAAATCACAGAGCAATTTCATAGCCAAATCCATTTTTTCGGGAGTTGTTTGGTACGTCAATCCCAATGTGAGCTTGATTCGTGTTGAAGGTTCCGAAGTCACATTTTCTATCGCATTGTCAACCACCTGTGAGTTTGGAATTGTCACAATCCGACCGTCGAGTGTTTGAACACGAAGGCTTCTCAAGCCGATATTCATTACGTAACCATCAATCCCCGCAAAACGGATTCGTTCGCCAAGATTGAACGGACGGTCGAAAAACAGCATTATTCCGCCCAAAAGATTCTTGATAGTATCCTGTGCGGCAAGTGCCACGGCAACACCACCAATACCCAATCCAGCCAACAGCGTTCCGATGTGGATTCCCACATTGTGCATCGCCACCAAAATACCCATAGCCCACACTACGTAGGTAACCGCACGTTGCAAGATGAACGACATGCCTTTATTCAGTTTCGCATCGTCGCGAAGCGTAACACGGTCGAGTATATTTTGGAGAACGCCGCTGAAAAGTTGCGAAAACGCCCATGTGAAGTTTATGGTAATCAGCACAGTATAAATTTTCCCGATTGCAGTTTCAGCAGTTTCAGGAATATTCAACCGACGAATTGCAAACCAAATCGCTGCAATAATGGCAGCAAACATAAACGGAGCCTTGAATTTCTCGACAAGCAAGTCATCGAGCGTGGACTCGGTTTTTGCGGCCAGTTTTCCAAATATTTTTGTAAAAATCAAATATATCAGCTTGGCAGCAAAAAAACCACCGACAATAACTGCAAATGAAATCAGTATATCCAGCAGCGAGTTATTCCAAATAATGATGTCTTTCATTGAATGAGTAATTTTCTGCAAAAGAACAACTTTTTCCCGTATTCGCAACGAAAAATCTACGTCAGTCATTCAAAAACGCCCAGACATCCGACAAAACTTCCAATCCTTTTTTCCTGCCAAGTTCATACACTTGATACATTTTATCACGATTTTGTTCCATTCGTCCGATTTCCAATTTTTCGTCGGGATAAATCACCAGAGTCTTACCCAAAGCCGCCTGCGCCTCAACATATTCTATTTCAGCATTATACATAGTAGGACGGTTAATCATTGTTTCCGCAATTTTCGGATAATCCCGATGGAAATATTTGAACAAACTGTCGAATGATGATGATTTTTTTCTATATCCTTTTGGCTGTGTCAGCACCACAATATTTTTTTCGTAGCCCAACGACTGGAAAAATTTGAGCGGAATGCTGTCGCTCATTCCTCCATCAAGTAGTTTTTTGCCTTCCAACTCAACCGGTTTCGAAACCAGTGGCATCGACGCCGAGGCACGGAACCATTCCAAACCTTCGTAGTCGCACCGAGAAACTTTTTTATACACAGGTTCTCCTGTCTCAACATTGGTGCACACCACATAAAACTCCATAGGATCGTGGGCAAACGCCTCTGCATCAATCGGTTCGAGTTGAGTCGGGACAACATGGTACGCATATTCCGCAGAACTATAGTTACCGGTTTTCAACCATTGCCAAATGCCCATATACTTCGAATCGCCGATAAAGCGCACATTGCATTTCAGTCCACGTCTTTGCTGATGCGATTTGTATCCACAGCCGAAAAGCGCGCCAGCCGACACACCAACAAGTCCGTCGAACACAACCCCACGCTCCATAAACACATTCAGAACGCCCTCCGTGAACATTCCGCGCATTCCGCCGCCTTCAAGCACTAACCCGTGTTTCATTTATTTTTCGATTTGAAAACAAATGTACAAAATATTGCTGTTCACAGTTATTTTAACCACACAAATCGTCAGTTCTTTTTCGCAATTTGCAGTTTGGTCTAAAATTTGATGCCCTCTTTACAATAATTTTCCGTGGCGAAAGTTATGTCATGTGTATAACGTAAATTTGTAAGGAAGTATGAAAAAAGTTCTTGTTTCGGCCCTTACGGCTTTCTTGGGTGCGGCTGCTGCCGTCGGCATCATGTATGCCATAAACCCTAAAACTGTTCAGATTTCTGATTCGATTGCTCAAAATCAAGAATCTCAATTTATTCAAAAAGTTTCGTATGCTACACCGCCGACTGCAGGTATTGATTTTACCGAAGCAGCCGAAAAGGTTATGCCTACGGTGGTGCATATAGCAACAAAAATGACAGTCCGCACCAGCGCCTATCCTCCTGGGTTCGACCTATGGAGAGACTTTTTCGGCGAGGGCTGGGATGTTCCTCAAAAGGAAAATGTGCAGCAGGCGAGCGGATCTGGCGTGATTGTGCAAAAGGACGGCTACATTGTAACCAACAATCACGTGGTGAAAGGTGCCGACGAAATCACCGTGACCTTGCACGACAAACGGGAATACACGGCTACTGTCATCGGGACGGACCCGAACACCGATTTGGCACTTATCAAAATTGATGCTGACGATTTGACACCCATCAATTTCGCCAACAGTGACAATGTGAAAGTAGGCGAATGGTGCTTGGCAGTAGGTAATCCGTTCAATTTGAACTCAACCGTGACGGCTGGTATTGTAAGTGCCAAAGGCCGTAACATCAATATATTGAAACAAAAATATGCCATCGAGTCATTCATTCAGACCGATGCGGCAATCAACCCAGGAAACAGTGGCGGTGCGCTGACAAACGCTGCCGGCGACCTGATCGGCATAAACACCGCAATTGCAAGTCCTACAGGATCTTACACGGGATATGGTTTCGCCGTTCCTTCAAACATTGTGTCGAAAGTTATTTTCGATTTGAAGAAATACGGCGTGGTACAACGTGGATTTTTGGGCATTTCCATTCGTGATATGGACTCAAAATTGGCGGAAGAAAAAGGCTATAAAATAAACAAAGGCGTGTATGTGGAAGCCGTTTCCGACGATGGTGCCGCCGACAAAGCTGGTATCAAGAAAGGCGATGTTATCACAGTGATTGACGGTGTAGCCGTAACGACTTCGGCAGAATTGCAGGAAATCATTGGTAGAAAGACACCAGGCGATGTGATAAAAGTTGGCATTGTTCGTGAGGGTCACAAAGATATGGTTTTCGATGTTCATCTTACAAACCGCGAAGGTAATGAAAGTATTATTTCCAAAGACGACCAAGACGTGCTCAATGTACTGGGAATCACCGTTAAAAACGCTGATTCAAAGACGTTGAAGAAACTTAACCTGTCAAATGGAGTGGAAGTTGTGGAAGTTGGCGAAGGAGTCATCAGCAAACACACGAATATGCGTAAAGGATTCATTATCACAAAGGTTGACAACGAAAACGTGAAAGATGCCGAACATTTCTCTAAAATAATGAAAGGAAAATCGGGTGGCGTGATGATTGAAGGCGTTTATACCGACGTGGCTGGCACGTTCTATTATGCGTTTGGTATGTAATTTGCATTGGAAGTAAAGTAACAACGTATTTACAAAAAATATATCTTTGTAAAAAAATTAGAACTAAAATTTGAAATGATATGAAAAAATTGGCAGTAATTCTCAGTATGTTTGTGTGCTTCGCAACGTGCAGTTTCGCACAGGAAGAAGAAAAACAAGAGTCGGGTGTTGTTTTCGAAAACGTAGTGTACGATTATGGCACAATCAACAAAGGTTCCGATGGGAAATGTGCTTTTACGTTTACAAATACCAGCGACACGCCGCTTATTTTGACGAATGTCCGTGCTTCATGCGGTTGTACGGTTCCAAGTTGGCCTCGCGAAGCCATCAATCCAGGTGAATCAAACATAATCGATGTGAAATACAACACTGAAAACGTTGGTCATTTTACAAAACGTATTTCTGTTTTCACAAACAAACAAGACACGCCAATTATTCTTACCATTACAGGTAAAGTAGTTGATCCAACACCAGTTGAGGGAGTACCAGAAAACAAATAATTCGAGAGGTTAGACACAACATACAACGAGGAGCGGGTTTGTAATCCACTCCTCGTTTTTTTATTCGTTTTTCCAAGGAAAAGGATTTGTGTATTATAAAATAGTGTATATTTGACACTAAGTAGATACAGAAACAAAATGAACAAGAAATTTTTATTTGGAATTTTCGCAGGTCTTCTCTTGTTTTCAACGAGTTACGGGCAAACTGAGCCGATGAAAACCGCCAACCGTCTAAAAATGTGGAAAGATTCATTGAATCTGACCAATGCACAACTCGAAAAATTGTGGGCAATCGAAAAAGAATACAACCCTGAATTCGACACGGTTAAATTCGACGGTGTGTTTGATGCTGCCAAAGCTCGTGAACACACTCGACAGATGAAAATAAAGGAAGTGCTTACCGAAAAACAGCAGATTCGTCTTGCCCAAATGGAAGAAAACGAAAGAAAAGCCCAAGGGCAAACAGCATCGACACAAACTAATGCAAAGGAGACCAATGGGTTCCCGAGCTACAACACGAATCCGCTTCCTCCCGACAAGACTGGAGTGGAGCATACAGCCATCGAAATCGCAAAACAAATGGGTTTGGGATGGAATCTCGGAAACTCGTTTGAAGCAATAAAATACGTCCCCGACGAAACTCGCGACGATGGCGTCTGGCGAAAGACTTCAGGCAAAGAATATCCCGACGAATCATTTGAAACGGCATGGGGAAATCCCGAAGTCACGCACTTGATAACTGACGGCATCTACAAAGCGGGATTCAACGTTTTGCGTATTCCTTGCGGTTGGGATTTATACGTATATGACACTGTAAATGCCAAAATTCCTGATTTTTGGCTGGCACGTGTGAAAAAAGCCATTGATTCGTGTCTTAACCGTCACCCCGATATGTATGTAATGCTCAACATTCACTACGACGGCGGTTGGTTGGAAACGAACTGCAATCCCGATATGCAGGAGATCAACAACAAAAAACAAAAAGCATATTGGGAACAAATTGCGACCTATTTCCGCGACTACAACGACCATTTGCTGTTTGCCGCTTGCAATGAGCCAAACGTGCACAACGAAGTGCAAATGAAAGTGCTTGCGTCGTACGAACAAACGTTTGTTGACGCTGTTCGTTCAACAGGTGGAAAAAACTATTACAGAACATTGATTATCCAAGGCCCTTCGACCGACATTGACGAGTCGAAACGTTTGTTTTACGCAATGCCGAAAGACGTGGTTGAAGGTCGGCTTATGTTTGAAGTTCACTATTACACTCCGTGGAACTTTGCGGGTATGACCGAAGACGCCGACTGGGGCCACATGTTTTACTATTGGGGAGAACGAAATCTGAATCCGAAAGACCCCTACCGTTGCCCGACATACGGCGATTTGAACTTTATGAAAGAACATTTTGGAATGATGAAGGAAATGTTCGTTGACAAAGGCATTCCTGTCGTTTTGGGAGAATATGCCTGCAACCGAAAAGAATTTTCCGACACGTTGATTCAGCGTCTTCACAATCAGTCACGTTTGGATTGGGATTACGAAGTAACCAAAAACGCATTGGAATACGGTATGATTCCTGTTTATTGGGACAACGGAGCGATGCGCGAGCCGACTATGGGTATTTTCAACCGATTGAACGGCAAGCCATTCGACCAAGAGGTTGTTGACGTAATAATGAAAGCTGGCCGCGAGGCAAAAAAGTATTGGAAATAAATCAGAACGAATATCCTACACCAAAGGAGATTACGTGATATCCGAATCTTGAAGAATAATTCCAACCTACGCCGTCAACTGGAGTTTTTTTCTGTTGTTGACGATATTGATGAATAAAAAAATTGTAGGAAATATATACATCATAATTCTTCTCAAACGAAGAAATGCCAAATGTAGCACCAGGATTTATTGCAAGACGAACAGATGATTTTATCCTTGTTGTTGAGTTTTCCACAGTATAATTCGTCAAACATAAACCAGCGGCAATTGAAGGAGAAAGGAACAAATTCTTCGATGAAAATTTGTTGGCAAAGCTGAATAATATTGCATGATCGGACTCCAAACATTTTCCGTTTTTGGTAGATGTCCAATATGCTCTTGGGTCGCCTTCCAAAAACAAATAACCTGCGCCAAGACTTACATCGTGCCATACGTTTCGATTATACCATAGAGAAATCACAGGAAACACATCGCCATAATTTTTATCTTCACGTGGAGAAACATATCCTCCTGCATTAACACAAAAAACATTGCATTTCACCTCAACTTCTTGTGCAAAACAAACTATGCAAGACAATGAAAATAAAACACCTAATAATATAGAAACTCTACCTCGCATCATTACCATTTATAACTGCAACCAAGTGTAAACAAATGTCCATCTACTCCTTTTCTGCTAAAATCACCAACGATATACTGTTCTGAATAACCTAAAGATGTGACATTGATTTCCTCAAGCGAATAGTTAACAAATAAAAACACACGTTGTGACGGCAACGTATAGCCCAACTTTATAGAAGGGCGAAACATATTATAGAAAGAAACCTTGTCTATAAAAAGACAATCCTTCTCAAATTTTAGTATTCCTTTTCCAAAAGAAATACCCGGTGTGAGAGTCCAATTATATGAATAAAATGATTTGCTCACCCCTAACAAGAATGTGTTTTCAAAGGCATGATATTTTCCAGCTTCTAATGGTGGAAATACGGCTAAAGGCGAGTAAAAAAGATATTCTTCATATCTAAAAGTATATCCAACATCAATACGAATAACATCGTCTCCTAAATTTCGTGTGTACCAGACATTAAACGTTGGGACAATCCGTGTTTTGTATGTTGCAGATTCAAGCGTTACAGAACTCCTATAATAGTTTTGTTCATATATCTCCACTCCACCAATGCCAGTAGAAATCTCGTTTTTGAAGCACGATTTTGTTTCGGTCTGCGCCACACAAACCGTACCAATAATAACACCTATGACAAATAAAAGGTTCTTCATATCGATAAAAAGGCTCTACCTTAACAGTTATACAAATAAAACCATTGTTTACTTATATTGTCCATTGTATTGACAAAAGACTGCAACACAATTGAAAAAATTTCATATTGCAGATAAGAATAGTTTTATCGCTGTTCTACTCTTTTATTCCTCTCACCTTTTTCTCCCAATTCCATGCGGACAAAAGGACTTCGTTCAGTGGAGTTCGTGCAGTCCAGCCAAGTTCTTTTTCTGCAAGGGAACTGTCGGCCCACACTTCTTCGGTGTCGCCAGCACGGCGGCCAACAATCTTGTACGGAACTTTCACGCCTGTGGCAGCCATAAACGAATGAACTAATTCCAACACAGAAACACCTTTACCCGTACCAAGATTAAATATCTCCAATTCTGATTTATTCGAGCCTGCGAGTAGTCGTTGCATAGCCTTTACGTGCGCTTTGGCAAGGTCAACCACATAAATATAGTCGCGAATGGCAGAACCATCAGGAGTATTGTAATCGTCGCCAAAAACCGACAATTCTTTTCGGATGCCAGCTGCAGTTTGCGTAACAAACGGCACCAAATTATTCGGCACACCTTTGGGCAACTCACCGATTTTTGCCGATGGATGTGCGCCAATAGGATTAAAATAGCGGAGCAAAATTGCAGTGAAATCGTGATATGAAACAATTGCATCGCGAATTATGTCTTCGCACATTTGTTTTGTATTTCCGTATGGCGAAGTCGCAGGTTTTCGTGGAGCAGTTTCGTCGATTGGCAATTTATCAGGTTGTCCGTAAACGGTGCACGAAGAGGAAAAAATCAAATGTTTTACGCCATTCGCACGCATAGACGAAAGCAATTGCAAAAGCCCATAAACGTTGTTGTAGTAGTAATCCAATGATTTTTCAATCGACTCGCCAACAGCCTTATATGCAGCAAAATGTATCACGGCATCGATGGAGCCATGTTTCGAGAAACACGCCTGAAAAGCCGATTTATCGCAGATGTCTATTTTTTCAAATGCAGGGCGAACACCTGTAATTGACTCAATTCCATCGAGAACATTGACTTCGGAATTGGAAAGATTATCAACAATCACCACTTCATATCCCGACTGAATCAACTCAACAACCGTATGAGAGCCTATATAACCAAGTCCACCTGTAACTAATATTCTTGCCATTCCCGTACTATTTTTTCCATTCAAAAGAACTAATCATCTCAATAATATCCTCGCGGATAAACTCCACAACCGGAGCCAGTGAATCCTTGTTGGGAGGAACATTAAAATACAAGGCTCCGCGAACAAAATTCTTGGTACTGTCGGTCACACAAAACTGAAGAACAGACGCAGCCTCCCCCTTTATATCGAACAGCAGTCCGTGGACATGCTTTTCATCATAATGAAATTCTTTCGTATTGATTGCATCAGCACGAACTTCGTGCTTAAACGCAAGATAATGGACATCTTCCACTATTTTGTCAAGATTGCCATTCAACGTGCGGTAACTCACGTGCACTGTTGCTTTTAAAGAAGGGAATTGCACATTTATCCAATATGGTTCCGCTCCGGCATCGGAATCGACCTCAACACGGGAATATGCAGGAATCTGGAACGAATAAGGGAAACCTTTTTCGGAAAACTGCTGATAATTCCGTTCCGGCAAGTCAATTCGGAAATAGCCACGTTGCTTAGGAATCTTAATATCACGTTCCTCGCACGCTTGCAGACTACAAACAATTATTACAAACAGTAGAATTTGTTTCATAGTGCAAAAATAAAAAAAATCGCACATCAAAACGATGTGCGACGAGAGATTTAGAATGGCAAATCATCAACTGGCTGGTCGGCAGAAGGATATTCCATTTGTTGTTCCGCCACAACGCTTGCCGCAGTAGGTTGCGGAGCAATTTGCTGGCTTGCATTCGGTTGTCCCACAATGCCATCTGTGTCTGATTTCCTTCCCAATTTGCGCAAGTCATCAACAATTATTTCCGTGGAATAACGGGTTTCATTGTTTTTGTCCTGATACTGGGAGTAACGAATTCTCCCTTCCACATACAGTTGGTCGCCTTTTCTCACATAGTTTTCGCAAAACTTTGCAGTTCGTCCCCACACCGTGAGTCTATGCCAATCCGTGCGTTCGGGAACTTCAGAACCATCCTGGCGTTTGAATCCGCGTTCAGTTGTTGCCAAACTAATGTGTGCTACTGGTTGGTCTTCCTTGATGTATCTTACCTCAGGGTCAGCACCAACATTTCCGATTAAAATTACCTTGTTAATCATGGTACAATAAAATTGGTTAATAACTGCACAAATCTATATATAATTATTGAATAAGTTCAGTACGATTTGCATCAAGTTTCACAAATATAAATAACAAAAGCGTAAATCCCCATAAAGATGAGCCACCATAGCTAAAAAATGGCAGCGGAATTCCAATCACTGGCATC
Source organism: Bacteroidales bacterium (assembly GCA_017552705.1). Lineage (GTDB taxonomy): Bacteria > Bacteroidota > Bacteroidia > Bacteroidales > UBA1715 > UBA1715. The sequence goes on along the minus strand of JAFZOY010000032.1, from coordinate 15,606 downwards.
AAACCTATGGTCATTCCTATATTAATTAGCACATGGAAAAATAAAATACTGGCGACACAATATCCATAGATCCGTGAGAATGCCGTCCGTTGCTGTTCCGCGGAAGACATAATCCGAAGAATGAGATACACGAACAAACCTATAATAATAATTGAGCCAAGGAAGCCCCATTCTTCGCCAATAGTACAAAATATAAAGTCGGTACTTTGTTCCGGCACAAAATCATTTTTCGTCTGCGTTCCGTTCAAGAAACCTTTGCCCGTTAAATCACCTGAGCCTATCGCAATTTTCGACTGAATCACATTGAATTCGCTTCCCTGCGGATCGGATTCAAGTCCAAAAAACACATTGATACGAGTCCTCTGGTGAGCTTCCAATATATTGTTGAACACATATTCCACCGATTGGGAAATGAATACACTTCCAACTGCGATTCCAAAGATAATCAGCAATGCAGGAACACGTTTCTTATATGTATAAACAGCCACAGGCACAAGAAGGATGGAAAAACCTATGACAAACACCAACAACACATTAATATTCAGTTTAAAGAACATATAAGCCGCAGTAGGAACTATGAACGCAAGCGGGACAAGCAACATTTTCACCACGGAAAATCGATGCGATTTCTGCAACCCATAAACCACAAACGCGATATATGAGAGAACTATTGCAACAATCGACAACGTGAGGCCGCCCCATATAATTGACAATGCAAAAATGAGAATGGCATACACGCCTAATAAAATTATGGAGAATGGCATTCCTTCGCGATAAAACACTAAGAAAAACGATGAGAACACCAATGCGGAACCTGCATCGCCCTGTAACACAATAAGGATGCCCGGGATAGCCAACAGACCCAATAACTTAACCATATCGGACAATCGTTGGATTTTGAAATCGTATCGTCCCATAAACCGAGCTACCACAACACTTGTGGCAAGTTTTGCGAATTCCGATGGCTGCACGCGCAACGGTCCGACCTCGAACCACGAGCGAGCTCCTTTTATTTCGGGGGCAAACAAATACACCCCGACTAAGGAAACTATAACGAAGAAATAAAATCCATACGCAAATGTGAAGTAAAACCTACTATCGAGAATCAAAATACCAATAGCAAGCAGGAATGCTGCGCCTATCCATATCAGCTGTTTTCCATACTTTTGCCCCACATCGAAAATTGATGCTGCATTTTCATCGAACACAGCTGAGTATATATTTAACCAGCCAGCAAACACAAGAAACACATAGATTATCACTATCTGCCAGTCAATGTTTCGTATAACTTCACCCTGCCGAGCCATTAGTTCTTATATGTTATTGCTTTTTCAAGAACTTGTTGTTCCCTCCAAGCATTTGTAATTGTATCCGTTAAATATTTTTCAATCATCAACGTAGCCATTGGGGCCGCCAAAGTAGCTCCATAACCACCATTTTCAACACAAATGGCAATTGCAATTTTAGGATTTTCGCGTGGAGCGAACGCCATAAAAATTGAATGGTCTTCACCATGAGGGTTTTGGGCCGTACCTGTTTTTCCACAAATATCCAAGCCCTTAACCGCCAGCCACCACGCCGTGGCACCTGGTCCACCATGTAGTACCTGATACATTCCTTCCGTAACTATCTCAAAATTTTTCTTTGCAATAGGTACTTCGTGCCGTTGAATAAAACTTTTGTCAAATACAGTGTCGTCGATTTCCTTTACAAGGTGAGGTGTATAATAATATCCTTTGTTTGCAATAGTAGCGGCAATATTCGCCATTTGCAGAGGTGTTTCGGTAATTTCCCCCTGTCCGATTGCCAACGACACAATTGTCAAGGAATTCCAACGATTTTTTCCATAAGTTTTGTCATACGATTCCGCACGGGGAATATTACCACTTTTCTCACTTGGCAAATCAATGCCCAACGGTTTTCCCAACCCAAACGATTTGATATAGGACTGCCACGTTAAGAATCCTTCGCGGGCGGAGCCATATTTGGGAGCATCGATAATTGCACGGAATTCGTTACAATAGTATGCATTGCACGACATTTTTATCGACTCAATCAAATTAATGGGAGAATAATGGTTATGGCATCCCACATGCAATCCTCCCGAATAATATCCAGCCTGACAGCCATACATGGTATTTTGAGTCACTACGCCTTCCTGCAATCCAATCAACGCATTCACAGTCTTAAATGTGGAGCCAGGAGGATACACACCTTGAATAGGTCTGTTATAGAGCGGTTTTAGCGGATCCCGCACCAGTCTGTTATAGTTTTCGCTTACCAAGCGGCCCACCATACTATTTGGATCAAATGTAGGAGAAGAAACAATGGCTAAAATTTCCCCTGATTGAGGATCGATGGCGACAATACTCCCTTTCTTGTTTTGCATCAACTTTTCGCCATATAACTGTAAATCAATATCCAACGTGGTTGTAATATTTTTTCCAAGAACCACTGGTTTATCATATTTTCCATCTTCCAACGAACCCTTTACCCGTCCTTTTACATCAACTTGATAATAATTTCCACCTTTCACGCCACGGAGATACGATTCGTAGCTTTTTTCTATGCCAATTTTACCGATGTAATCACCTTGCTCGTAGTAACTATTTTCCTTTATATCGGAATTATTCACCTCGGAAATATAGCCCAAAACCAAAGCGCCACAGCGATATGGATAGTTTCGGACAGTACGGGTTTGAACGTAAAACCCTGGGAAATCAAACAATTTTTCCTGCAATCGGGCATACGTTTCGGCACTGATTTGCTTGATGATAGGATACGGACGATAGCGGTTTTTCTGTGCTTTCTTCAACTCTGTGATAAACGATTCCTTGCTCACATTGATAATGGAAAGCAACTCAGCAGTATCCAAATCTTTAATCTGACCTGTCACCACCATTAAGTCGTAGGCCGCCTCGTTTGCAACAATCAGTTTTCCATTTCTATCGTAAATCAACCCCCTCGCAGGATGATGCACTTCGAAACGACGGCTGTTGTTGAGGGCATTCAGTTTATAGGAATCATCGATAACCTGAATGTAGAACAATCGGGAAATATAGAGCACAGCCACTCCAATGACAATAGCAGAAAGCAATATTCTCCGGTTGCCCAAATCCATATTTAGCGCTTAAAGACAAATATTTCGCTCAACATAATCACAAACACAGTCAAACAGATATTTATCAACATTCTCAGGAACATAAAACCTAAATCGCTGAATGTGAATGTGAAACATATATACAATGTAATGTGATGAACGGCAACACACGACGTTATGTATTTCAACGCCCAAGCAGTTCCAAATGTTGCCAACAAAGGAATATTGTTAGATTCATATCCGATACGGGGAGCCAAAATATTCAAGACCGTCGGACGGACAGCCGCCATCATAACCGTGGCGCTTGCATGAACTCCCAACGAATTCACGGAAACATCAATTAGAAGTCCCGAGAAAAATCCGAGTAACAACACAAGCGTTTTCGACATATTTACAGGAAGAAGAAGAATGAACACAAGATAAATATACGGAGAAATCATGCCAATAGCTGGAATGTTGTTGAAAATCAACATTTGCAGCAACATTAGCACAATAAAAATAATCGTATATCGTGTAATTTTCTCCATTACTTACTGCATAAAACTTTCTAAATTCTCACGTTCCTTTTTATACAAATCCCTTACAACATACACATAGTCAATTCGTTTGAAGTCGGTTGACAAGCGCACATCCGCAGAGAAGAAATTATTGTTCTGATAAAACGATTCGATGGTTCCAACCATAATTTCACTTGGGAACAAGTTTGAATAGGAATTCGTCACCAAAGTATCGCCAATATTGATAATCACATGCAGCGGAATTTCCTCGAGCGTCGCTAACTTATAATCTTTTCCGTTCCATGTGAGAGAACCGTAAAAGCCTGAGTTCTTGAATTTTGTACTTACCCTGAAATGAGGATTCAGCACCGTCATAATCAGTGAAAAATTCTTCGACGTACGTACAACCACGCCCACAATTCCCGACGGACAAATCACCGACATATTCTTTTCTATACCATGTTTCCAACCCTTGTTTATTGTAATATAGTTTTGGATTTTATTGGTAGAATTATTCAGAACCTTTGCTGGAATATATTCATATTGCTGATTGTTTTCGGCATCGTCAACATGTGTAATGTTGATGGTATGGTCGAATTTGGAATACTCCTGATTCTTATAAAGTTTCGCATTTTCGTCAGCCAGACGTTGGTTGGCGATGTCGAGATAGAAATAACGGGTAATTTTCTGTGTAAGCGAATAAATTCGTCCCTGAAACGCATTGGAAACCACACCGAACCGACTTTTCTGCGGTTCATTGAAGTTTACAATGAAAATAAAAGATACTATTTGCAATATCAAAAAAAGCAGGATAAAGCTATGCTTTTCTATAAATGCAAATAGTTCTTTCATCAGACAATGTCATTAGCGGATCAAGAATTGATATTTATCAATGTTTTTCAAAGCTATGCCCGTTCCGCGCGCAACTGAGTGTAGCGGATCTTCTGCAACTTTGAATTTGATGCCGGTTTTTCGTTGCAAACGAACATCAAGACCTTTAAGCAACGCGCCACCGCCAGTCAACCAAATACCATCGCGTGAAATATCGGCATACAATTCAGGTGGAGTTGCCTCCAACGCAGCAACAACAGCATTTTCGATTTGAGTAAGAGGTTCTTCCAACCACGCTGCCGTTTCGATGTGAGAAACAGGAATTTCCAGCGGAGCTGCTGTAACTTGGTGAGGACCGCGAACGATATATTCTGCAGGAGGATTCTCCAAATCAGGGAGAGCAGAACCCACGTGGATTTTGATTTCCTCAGCAGTACGTTCACCAACCTTAATGCTATTGTTTGCACGAAGAGCTTCCTGGATTTTCGAAGTGAACACATCACCAGCGACCTTTATGGACTTATCGCATACAATACCGCCCAACGCAATCACAGCGATTTCAGTAGTACCACCACCGATGTCAACAATCATATTTCCCTGAGCCTCTTCCACATTAATACCGATACCTATTGCGGCAGCCATTGGTTCGTGAATCATATATACCTCACGGCCACCAGCATTTTCAGCAGAGTCACGCACAGCACGAAGCTCTACTTCGGTACAACCCGAAGGAATACACACAACTATCTTCAATGAAGGAGTGAAGAAATGCGATTTCTGCTCCATCATTTTAATCATACCACGAATCATAAGTTCCGCGCAGTTGAAGTCGGCAATCACACCATCCTTCATCGGGCGGACAACTTGTAATCCTGGGTGCACACGTCCCATCATCTGACGGGCTTTTGTACCTATCGCAATAGCTTGTTGCGTGTGTGTGTCGAGGGCAACAATACTTGGTTCGTCAACAACCACCTTGTCGTTTTGAATGATAATGGTATTTGCCGTACCAAGGTCAATTGCAATTTCTTGAGAAAGAAAAGAAAATAATCCCATGGTTAATCCTTATTTTAATGTTTAAAATGTCTTCTACCTGTGAACACCATTGCTATGCCGAATTCGTTGCATGCGTCGATAACTTCCTCGTCGCGAATGCTTCCGCCCGGCTGAACGATGTATTTTATACCAAATTCGTTGCATGCTTCCACACTGTCCTTGAATGGGAAGAACGCATCGGAAATCAATACAGAATCCTCGATTTTGCATCCTTGCTTCAAGTTGAAACGTGGGATTGTCAATCGTTGCAAACTGTCAATACGGTTTGGCTGGCCCATTCCCGCACCAGTCAACCAATACGAGCCGTCTTCTGCTTGTGATACAAGCGACATAGAGTTGCTCTTCAAGTATTTGCAAGCCTGCGTTCCGAATTTAGCCAAATCCAATTGTTTTTCGCTGAATGTCTTACCTGTAACTGGTTTGTATTCAGTATCCATACCTTCGTCTTCGTCTTGTACCAAAAGGCCACCATTTACTGAACGATACAATTTTTCGCCCGTGATTGCTGGTTTTACTGGAGTAACAAGAACGCGAAGATTTTTCTTCTTTGCCAAAATTTCTTTTGCCTCGTCGGTATAAGAAGGAGCAATCATAATTTCGATGAATTTGCCCGTAAACCAATTTGCGATTTCAGCATCTACCTCGCTTGTGAAGCAAACAATACCGCCGTATGCGCTCACTGGGTCACCAGCCCAAGCCAACTCCAACGCACGCATCGGAGTGCTTGCCACTGCCAAACCACAAGGATTCAAGTGTTTTACGACAGAAACTGCCACCTTGTTCGGAACATTTTCCACCGAATTGTAAGCATCGCTCGCCGATTTCCAAGCAGCATCAGCATCAAGCATGTTGTTGTAAGAAATTTCCTTGCCTTGCAAACAAGGAGAATTTGCCAACGTATGTTCCAATTTTGTATTGGCAAATTGATAGAATACTGCTTTTTGGTGAGGATTTTCACCATAACGAAGCACTTTGCCGTTTGTCAGGCTGATTTTTTCAGAACCCTCGTTACCTTGGTTGAAATAGTTGAAAATAGCAGAATCGTAGTGCGAAGAAACGTTGAATGCATCGCATGCGAAACTTTTTCTATCTTCGATTGAACTAACACCTTTTTTCTCGGCAAGCAACGTATCAAGTTTGCCATATTGTTGTTTTGAAGCAACAATAATCACATCCTTGAAATTCTTTGCTGCTGCGCGAATCAAAGAAATTCCGCCGATGTCGATTTTTTCAATAATGTCTTGTTCTGCCGCTCCCGAAGCAACCGTTTGTTCAAATGGATACAAGTCAACTATCACCAAATCAATTTCTGGGATTTGATACTGAGCCATTTGCGCTTGGTCGCCCTCATTGTCGCGACGAGCTAAAATACCACCAAACACTTTTGGATGAAGTGTTTTCACACGACCGCCGAGAATTGACGGATACGAAGTTAAATTTTCTACTGGAGTAACTTTACACCCCAACGATTCAAGGAATGTCTGTGTCCCCCCTGTGGAATAAAACGTAATTCCTAAATCCTTCAACTTCAGCACAATGCTGTCCAGACCGTCTTTATGGAAGACTGATATCAACGCTGATTTAATTTTTTTATCTGAGCTCATTCTGTATTTTTTTACTGCAACAAAAGTATAATTTTCTATTTATTTATTCAGCTTGAAACGTATATTTCCTTACATAAATATTTGAACCTTTTTCCAACGTATTTTCCGGGTTCGCTTTGTTCAATCTTGCGAGCCTATTTACCTGCATACCATACAATTGCGCAATCGAATAGAATGTCTCGCCTTCAGCGACGGTATGCGTCTGGTATTTACTTTCGGCGCGCAGCGATTTTCGCTCAATATACACCATCGTGCCTTCAGGAATTTCCTGGCCAACAGCAAAATCATTGATTGCATACAATTTCCACATAGGAATGGAGAATTTGCGTGAAATCATATACATTGTTTCATTTTTATCAAGAATTACGAATTTCTTACCGTTGTTCTTGTAGATTTTCTTGTCATGTTTCGTGGCAATCGGCTCGTTTTTCCAAGGCATTGGAGGAGCAACAGCCGAATGGGGAGCATCACCTTTCACAACAACTTCAGCCTCATGTTCCTTACGCGTTTTTTCCTTAAACATATCGGGAGTCATCGAGTCATATTTATATAACTGATTGTCCTCTATGATTTTAATCAACAATTTCGGATAATCGGGATTGGTCGCGTATCCAGCACGTTTCAATCCATATGCCCACGAAGTGAAGTCATTTTTATCGAAGTCAAACAAAAATGCATAGCGCTGACCATTACGCAAAAAGTTAGAATGGTCAACATACGATTCATACACATCATTATACACGCGGAAGCACTCACCTTTGGCATCGTCGTCGTGGTAAATTCGCTTGCCTTGCCAACTACTGTGACATTTTATGCCAAAATGATTATTCGAAGCGATTGACAGGTCGCTGTTGCCATTACTTGACTCCAAACAAGCCTGTGCAAGCGTGATACTTGCAGGGATTCCGACACGGTGCATTTCCTGCACCGCATATTTTGCATATTTTTCAATATATTCTTCCCGTGACATTTTTGCGTGCTGCGCGGAAACACCTATCCACACACAACACAACACAAAAAAGGACACAATTTTCTTCATTTGACAACGGATATAAACCACTATTTGACGTTCCCAAAAATAACGAAGGCTCGCAAAATAATATATCCTTTCAAAAAAAAGAATTTCACAAGTTATCATCAACGCAGTGAAGAAAACACAACTGAAAATTTTTCCAGAATGTTTTCTTCCCAAAATCAGGAAATATGCAGTGCCCGCATAGCATTGAGCACTGCAAGAACAGTAACGCCCACGTCGGCAAATACCGCCATCCACAAGGTTGCAAAGCCCGTAGCGGCAAGTATCAGAACAAGCAATTTCACTCCTATGGCGAACCACACATTTTGACGGGCAATGCGTATTGTTCGACGGGCGATTTGTATTGCTGTAGCAATCTTCGACGGCTTGTCATCCATTAAAACCACATCGGCTGCCTCAATAGCCGCATCGCTACCAAGTCCGCCCATTGCTATGCCAAGGTCGGCACGGGCAAGTACGGGGGCGTCGTTGATGCCGTCGCCAACAAACGCAAGAAACGTGTTTTTCGTTTTGTCCGCAAGCAGTCGCTCTACATGACGAACTTTGTCGGCAGGCAACAATTCAGTATAAAAATCACTGATACACAATTTCTTAGCAACGTGCTCACCGACTTCCTTGCTGTCACCGGTAAGCATCACAGTTTTGGCGACGCCTAAAGATTGAAGTTTGGAAATTGCCTCCGAACTATCGTCTTTTATTTTGTCGTTTATAACAATGTGACCTGCATATTCGCCATTGATTGCCACGTGAATAATTGTACCGACTTGCGGACAGTCGTGCCATTTCGCGCCAATCCGCTCCATCATTTTTCCATTGCCCACACAAACCACGTCGGTGCCGACTTTAGCTTGTATGCCGTGACCGGCTATTTCTTCAACTTCAGTTACTGAACAACCGTCAGTAGCTTCGTCGGGGAACGCATCGCGGAGAGCAGCAGCAATCGGATGAGTAGAAAAATGTTCCACATGTGCGGCAAGATGCAACAAGTGATGTTCGTCGCACGTTTCGGGATGAACAGCTTCAACAGCAAACTGACCGTGAGTGAGCGTTCCTGTTTTATCAAAAACTACCGTACCGATATTCGACAAAGTCTCCATATAGTTTGCACCTTTAATAAGAATACCATTTCGAGACGCTCCACCAATACCGCCGAAAAATGACAACGGCACACTAATCACCAAGGCACATGGGCACGAGACAATCAAAAATGTCAATGCTCGATAAAGCCAAGTGGCAAATTCCGAAGAAAAATTGCCAGAAATAATTGGTGGAACAAACGCAAGCGCCAATGCCGCAAATACAACCACGGGCGTGTAAATCCGTGCAAATTTCGAAATGAACGTCTCGCTTTTCGATTTTCGTTCGCCCGCATTTTCCACAAGTTCAATAATTTTTGACACGGTGCTTTCACCAAACGATTTTGTGGTACGAACACGTATCACACCCGTCAAGTTCACACAACCTGAAATCACCTCGTCTTCCACGGTAATCTCACGAGGTACACTTTCGCCCGTAAGAGCGACTGTATTGAGCGAAGACGAACCTTCCACCACAACACCGTCCAATGGAACTTTTTCCCCAGGTTTCACAACAATGATTTCCCCTACGGCAACAGTCTCTGGTTCAACCATTTCCACAGCCCCATTCCGTTCCACATTTGCAGAATCGGGACGAATATTCATAAGATGAGCAATGCTTTCTCGACTTTTACCTTCGGCGTAGCCTTCAAACAATTCGCCAATTTGGAAAAACAACATAACGAACACTGCTTCGGGAAATTCCGTTTCCGCATTGGGCAAAAAACCTATACACAAAGCGCCTATGGTTGCTATCGCCATAAGAAAATGTTCGTTAAATGCCTCACCATGAAGTAATCCCTCGACGGCTTCCTTGAGTGTATCAAAGCCTACCAGCAAATAAGGGATTAAATACACCAAAAGCAATTGCCATGTGGCAAGATTGCAATTTTGTTCAATCAGAATTGTTACGGCAAGCAAAACAATCGTACATACAATTAGAATAATTTTTTCACGCAAACCACCTTCGTGATGATGATGTTCGTGTTCGTGACAATGACAATGGTGCTCATGTTCATGTGAGCAACAATCGTGTCCGTGATGATGTTCTTCGTGTGCCATATCTTGTATATTTTAATTTTCTGATACAAAGATATGGCAAAAGTTTTGCAAGTGAGTTGCAAAAAAAGGGAGGTAAAAACCTCCCTTTCACACAAATTATCAATTTCAGATACCTATTGTATAACAACCTTGAATGACATTCCGCCAACTCTCACAAAATAAACGCCGTCGGTTTTCACAGGGAATTCGTAATAATCTTGTTCTTTTGCCGCGGCAATTTTCTGACCATGTATGTCATAAACAATTGTCTCAACACCAGCGGCATTGCTCACGTAGATTGTGTGAGAAATGGCATATACTTCAGCATTGTTGCCCAACGATTCCACGGCATTCTGTTCGTTGTTATTTTCTGCCTCAGCTATGTTTGACAATGCCAACGAGAACGGCCCCGACTCAGCTTTCAGGAACTGTTTCGGGTCAATTACTTTATCCAATTTAATACCAACGTAGAAAATACTCTTGCCAACAGGCGGGATTTCTGCTGTGTAGGATGTAAGTGTGGAAGGAACTGTTGTCACCGTATCGACGAACGTATAATTGTTCACTTTGGTTTCGCGCACAATATAAAATGAATTGTAATCCAAACCCTCGTACGGTTGCCATATCAGTTCGGCCATACCTTCATGCATACTTTCCATCTCATTGAGATGCAATGTTGTATGTGCATCGCTCAACTCGGTCTCGTTGCCACACACGTCGGTTGCAGAGATTTTGTAACTCCACTGTCGTGTCATCGGCTTTGCCACGTCGTCCTGGAACACGCTGATTTCGGAGTAGTTGACAGTTCCTATCGCAGAATATTTTTTCGATTGCGCTCCTTCACGATAAATCGTATAGTAGGAAATCTGGTCGGTGTTCGCGCGCACCCATACAATCAAGTTTTTACCCGTTTCCCTACTCACCGTCACAAGCGAAATCTCAGGTTTTTGGAACGTGAGTTCCAATGTTTGGCTCAACGTCGTGCTACAGCCTGTTTCGGGGTTCGTAACCACTACCGAATACTCACCGATTCCAGCACCGACAAGGTCTTTTTCAGTGGAACCGTTGCTCCACAAATAAGTATATTCGCCAACAGCATTCAAACGGATTTCGCTTTGTACGCCACAACGAGGATTAACCACGTCAGCAATTGCGACAGAAATTTCATCGGGTTGCGAGACAGTGTACGTCTCCAACGACTTACAACCGCGTTCGTCGGTTATCTGCACGGAATAGTTGCCCGCCTTGATATTCTCTATTTTGTTTGTCGTAACCTCTTCGCCAATCCATTGATATGAATAGTCGTTTTCGGCAGCCAACGAAATGCTTCCGTCGGAAAATCCGTAACAACTTGCATTCACTATTGTCGGCACAACATGTATGTTACAATTGTATTCCACAATAGCCTCGGCCGAAAGCGACGATTTGTTGCCATTCGCAAGTTTTGCCGTCACGGTGATGGTTGCCTTGCCTTGCAATCCCATAGTAGAAAGATAGAGTTTCCCATTTTCAATTTGCGGAAGCAACACATTTGGCGACGAACTTGTCACCATATATGTAACTTCGCCGCCTTCGCTTGATTCAAACAACGTTGCAAGGTCTATCGGAGCGATTTCCGTTCCGGTTTTCAACGTGCCAATCACAAACTCCGCAGCCGGATACACGATTTCCTTGAATTTGAAGGTTGCTGAAAGCTCTGTCGGACTTGTCACCACGAACGTCAGTGTTGAATCCTGCACATTCTTGCCTTCCAAGACAGTTTCATCGGCGCAACTCCAGAAAGCAAATTCATAGCCGGCATCGGCGTGTGCCTTGAGGACCGCATTGTCACCATGCAAATACGAATCGATTCCCGAAACGTTACCTATTGCCCTGTCAAACGTTACCGAAACGGAATATGATTTTTTATTCCATTTTGCATAATAGGTCTTATCGCCCGTCTCGTTTGACGCGATTGACTGGATTGCGACACCCGAGTAGGAATCGTTGGTGTACCAGCCAGCAAAATCGTAGCCAGATTTTGTCACTTCTGTCGGCAAAACCGTCGTTTTTCCGAACGTATAACTATCTATATCAGTGTTCATTACGCCCTCGTAGGCAAAGAAAGTCACATGATATGTATTCACAACCCAATGAGCATAATAGGTCTTGTTGCCCGTTGCATTTGCAGGAATTGAAAGCACAGATTCGCCATCGAAATTGGGATTGTCGTACCAACCTTTGAACGTATAGCCAGTACGAGTCACGTCGGTAGGCAACAGTACGCCATAGCCATAGGTATATGAGGTGTTTTTTCCACTATTGATAGTTCCACCACCAAGTTCATACGTTATGTCGTAGTTGTTGGCAATCCATTTGGCGTAGAACGTTTTAGGTTGCGTTTCGGTAAGAGGAATTTCGGTAAACGCAGAACTTGTGTAATTGGAATTGTCATACCAGCCAGCAAACGTACAACCTTCTTTTTCAACATCTGTAGGAAGTGGTGTTTCTTCGTCTTCCACATACAGCGTGATTAATTCATCAATCGACGTTCCTCCATTTAAGACAAACGATACTGGGTGACATTCCTTTACTTGTACAACGAGAGCACTTTCTTCACCAAAACACTTCAGATACGGATAAAAGTAATATTTCTTCATATCTTTAATAGACGGCTGACGAACGCCCCAATATTCTGAATCAAAATTTGGAGGCAACATTCCACTTACCAATTCCGACGTTGTTACTCCAGAAACAGAATTAACCGATAGATTTGAAATAGCCCGTAATGAACAACTATCCATATTGTAATAACAATTGTCCACATACAAATTAGTTGCTTGACCACAAATAGCACCACCAACCGCACCAGTTTTTGGATTAGAGAGTAGCACTGTTCCCACATTTAAACTATATGTCACCGTATCTCCTCCTCTACCAACAATGCCACCAACACATGAACGACTACCTACGTTGCCCGAATTCAAACAATTTGTTATTCCTCCGCCAATAGCAACAATTCCTCCACTTGCATCAGAGCCACATACGACTCCGTTATTTACACATTGCTTAATGATTCCTTTACTATCATTACTTTTTCCAGACATACATCCAACTATACCTCCCGCATATTTATCTTGATAATATCGAGAACCAACTTCTCCATTATTTTCGCAAAATACCACATTTAAACATATCTGAGCTTTAGTCAACGGACAATATCCCACAATACCACCGGAATAATCTCCAGAAATATATCCATAATTAAAACATTGCTGTATTGTGACTTCCTGTTTATTCTGATAATCTGAAATACTACCAACTATTCCTCCCGCATAAGATGTATAGGATGATGATATATAAATACCACAATAATTTCGACAATTGGTTATGGTTGTTGTCCCAGACGCGATTCCTGCAATAGATCCTATGCTACCAGGGTCATTATAACCACTTTTCGCGTTAAATTTGCATGATTCTATATTTACATCCGTTATATAAGCATTTCTGACCTCTTCAAACAATCCTCCTTTTTTACTCTCTGTTTGATTACTCGTATTCAATCCAGAAATAGTTTTTCCTCTGCCATACAACTTTCCATAAAAAAGACTAATAGACGTATAAATTGAATAACCAATTATATCGTTCATCAACACAAATGTTTTGGAAGAGTTTTCCATCAAAGCCAAGTCTTCTGGCGTATAAATCGGAATAAACGTTATCCAATTGGGGTCAGAAGCAGTTCCCGTATTATAATATAATTGTTTTGCATACGGAACTGGGGAATCAATAATATCTTTTAAATAAGGATAAGTACCTATTATCTTATAGCCAAATTCATCATCAATTTTTATTATAGAATCTGTAATAATTTCCTCGCCTTTAATCCAAATATTCTCATTTTGATAATTATATGATGCATTTGAAATATACTTATTTGTGTTCATTCCCCCCGAATAATCCATATTTCCACAAGCTTTTATTTTAGACACATCAGAGTCATAAGAACATCCCAACAAATAAGTATCCGTCCCATTAAAATATCCACAAATACTTCCAGTTGTTTCATATGATGAGTTATTTGATACAGTCGCTGCATTATATGAATAATTTAAACGACAATATGATGTCGTCGCACCTCCAACTAATCCACCTACGTACCCATTCTCTGCGGATACAGGCCCCACATTAAAAACATACTCTAAAGTTGTTCCCGCCACTATGCCACACACTCCACCCACATGAGAATCACCCTTTATTTTTCCAAAATTACAAGATTTAAGTATTTTTGCGGTACTGTTTCCTGCAATTCCACCCACATATAGAACTCCCTCAACATCACCTGTATTACAACAATTCTCCACATCGCCATTATTTTGTTTATCCCCTACAATACCACCTGTATACTCGCCAGTTCCCGTAATATAGCCACTATTTTTACAGTCAATAATTGTCCCAGTCCAACGAGAACAAATACCACCAACATAATTTCCTGCACCACATATTTTCCCCTTGTTTATACAGTTAGAAATTGTGGATGTTCTTGAATTACTTCCTCCTCCATAAATTCCACCAACACTTTCCAAGTCAGAATTCACATACGCATTTACGCTACAATTCTGTATGTACGTCGCAACATTATTGGGAATATCACCACAGATTCCTCCAACAAAACTTTGTCCATGAAAAAAACTATCCTCTATCGTTAGATTTTTCACCGTTGCCCCATCTAAACAACCAAAAAGCCCTATATAATACAATCCACTTACAAAAAGCCCACTAATAGTATGTAAGTTCCCGTCAAACGTGCCACTATAATAAGTTGAAATAGTATAATCTGAAATAGGAATACTCCATTTATCCGTAACAGCTATTGAAAAATCACCTCGCAAATCCCCATTTTCGTCAAGTACATACTCATTCAACACAATGTCAGCCGTCAAAACAGCATTAATACTGGTTTGCCCGCTATTTACCATGTCACGAAACTCTTCCAAATCCTGCGCCGTGGCTATCACATAATAGCCATCGTATTCCGAAGTTAAACCATATTCTTCCCAATTGCCGTCAATTTGGTGTATGGCAAAGGATTGAACTGTGGAAAACAGGGCAAATGCCAAAACGAGGATTTTTGTACATGTGTTTTTCATAATTATTTCTTATTATTTTTTCTCTTTATATTGGGACGCATATTATGCTTCTCTAAAAAAGCGAGGACAAGATAAAAACTTTTAGCCTAAAAACAAAAAAAGTCCGCCAGTGTTCACTGACGGACTCCATTGAAAAAGGGGCGGCACCTACTCTCCCGGTTTTGGCCCAGTACCATCGGCGCTTCCGGGCTTAACTTCTCTGTTCGGTATGGGAAGAGGTGGTACCCCGGAGCTAT
>JAFZOY010000031.1 GCA_017552705.1 Bacteroidales bacterium | reverse complement strand
CATGTCTAGTCCTAAATAAGCGTTACAGTTTTATTAGACAAAAATAGTTATTTTTTAATCACCGTTGTTTAATTACAGCGGTGATTTGTTTTTATAATTTTTAATTGTTATCGCTTGTTGATTGTGCATCCATTCTGGAGTGTGATATTGACAAGAGCAGTGCGGTCGTTGGGTATTGTAAATGTCAACACATTCTTTTATCACCTTTTTCATTGTATTTAAAGGTAAGTTAAGTTCTTCCAACAAAAATTCCTGCTTTAAGATACCGTTTATCCGTTCTGCAACTGCGTTTGCATAAGGGTCATAGGACTCTGTCATACTTGACTTAATGTGATACCTTTTTAATAACTTTTGATAAGCATTAGAGCAATACTGGATACCTCTGTCAGAATGGTGTATTAATGCTTCTGCTTTGTATTTTCGGTTAGATTGAGCCATTTTCAAGGCTAATATGGAACCTTCCGTGTTCAAGCTGTTAGATAGGTTATAACCAACGATTTTCTTGGAATACGCGTCTGTTATTAAGGCTAAATACATGTTGTTTGTACGATTGCCGATATAGGTTATGTCCGACACCCAAACTTGCTCTGGACGTGTGATAGACATATCTGTAATTAAATTTTTATACTTATGAAAATGATGATGCGAGTTTGTTGTTACGTGATAACTCCGATAAGGGGGGATTAACATATGGTTTGCCCTTAATATACTGAACAGGCAATCTCTTCCGACTCCAAGTGACGCAAGTTCTTCTTTTAGGATTATTTGCAATTTCCTTGTCCCTATCCTTGGCATTGTTTGACGTACTCCACTTACAAGTTCCATAACCTTCTCCGCCTTTGCTTTACATTTTTTCACTTTCCATTGCGAACGATAATATGTCTGCCGACTTACCCCGAACAGTGCGCAGATCTCACTTATAGAAGTACTTCTCACTTCTTTGACTTTTTTAACTGTTCGGGAGAACATTTTTTTCTTATGTCCACCCCATACTCCTTTTCGGCTATGTCTATCATTATGTCAAAAAATCCAGCCTTTAAATCCTGGACTTCCAATTCCTTTTCTAAACGGGCATTCTTACGTTCCAACACTTTTATCTTCTCCCGTAGTTCCAATAACTCTTGTTCCTTTGTCTTTACCATTGGATATACAACTCTGTTTTGCCAGTCAAAGGTACCATATTTATTTAACCATTTACGCACGGTACTATCTCCTTGTATCCCATACTTACGTGATAGCTCTTGCAGACCGATGCCGCCTGCTTCGTATTCCTTTACAACCGACAACTTAAAAGACATTGAATAATCTTTTTGGGTTCGCTTAACATACTGTTTTTCTTTATCTTTCATTTTACGTTACTTTTTTTGTAACGCTATTTTAGGACGGGATAACATACAAACAAAAAAGGGATGCCCATTCGGCATCCCTTTTTGTTTTCGTAAAAATCCTGTTTTTTTATTAGGGATTTGCCAAGTCAAATTGTCATAGTTATGTAGTGGTTTGTAATTATAATTTTTGCCAAAAAAATAGATTTGGAGATTCATTTATAATTGAAAAACACTATCTTTACAAACTTATATTTTGGAAGGTATGAAGTCATTGAAAAACTTTTGTAAATCGGTATGTGCAACAATTGGAGTATTGTTGCTTGCTACGTATGGCTACGCAGACCCTACGTGGACACGAGTAAATTATACTAGTTCAACCGCATTTATCGGAATTGTGAAAATCAACGATTATGACAACACATTTCCTATGACGGTGTCGGAGGGTGATTATATTGGAGCGTTTGTTGGCGATGAATGCCGTATGATTGCGCCAGTATTTTCGTATGATGGCAAGTTGTATGTGTCGTCGGTGATTCAAGGGGGAGAAATGACCGATATGACTTCATCTACAGCAAGTGAACCCGAAGAAGTGGAATTTAAAGTATGGAATCATACTACAAATAAACTTGTTGATGCTCAAGTAAAGGGAACACTTTTCACAAAATCAGCAGGGGAGATATTCGATTATGAGATCGGAAAACCTAATACGGGTAGTGAATTGGAATCTTTGCAGGTTGCTTCGTATTCGTTGTCGCCGGCATTTTCATCGGATGTGACTAACTACACTATTTCGGTGGCATTTGGCACAACATTGCCATCTGTTACGGATTATGTCGCTGTTGCCAAGGATTCAAGGGCAACATACTCTGTTTCTGAAGCAACTGCGTATGACGCCAATGGAAAGGCAACTTCAACAATTACGGTGACAGCAGAAGATGGTACGAAAACAACCTATAATGTCACATTTGTTCAGGAAGCATGTCCTGTAGTGGCTCCGACTACTGATGAGATTGTAGTTAAAACATTCTGCCAAGGCGATGATGTATCGATTAAGGCAATGTTTGGTGGCAAAAGCGAGGTGGCTGTTTGGTATTCCGTCGCTACGGGAGGAACACCGATTGAACAAACAAATCAACTTGATTTAGGTAAAAAAGATGCTGGTCAATATGATTATTATGTGGCAAAATACGATGGTACGTGCGAAAGTACAGGCAGATTGAAAGTTACGTTGACAGTCAACGACAAACCAAATCCACAAATTCTTGGTTTGAAAGATACATATTGTAGCAACGATGGCGTTGTGACATTGGAAGCATCGCTGTCAGGTGGCGTTTTCACGGTGAATGGCGAAGCGGCAACTTCGTTTGACCCAAGCAAAGCAAAATCGGGTGCAAATGCAATAGAATATACTATTGACAATGACGGTTGCGAAGGCTCCGATTCAAAAACAGTGGAAGTAACCACCCAACCAACCGTTTCGTTGGATGTGGACTTGGATATGTGTTCTGCCGATGAACCACAAACGTTGAAAGCTACTCCGGCAACGGGAGAATGGACTGGCGATGGTGTTACAAAGTCAGGAAGCTCGTATGTTTTCACGCCAACTAAATCAAGCTCATTGGTTTACACATATACAGAAGGTGCTTGTAGTGTAGTGAAAACGGCTACAATCACGGTTGCAAATACGCCAAAACCGTTAATCAACGGTTTGAATGATTCATATTGTAAAGGTGATGCGGCAGTTTCATTGTCGGCAGATCCTGTGGGTGGTGTATTTATGCTTGGTGGTAAGGAAATTACATCGTTCAATCCTGCAGATGCCGAAGTTGGAAACAACACTCTTTCATATAAAATCGTAGTGAGTGGTTGTGAGGGAATTGCTGAAAAAACTATTGCTGTTGTAGCTTCACCAGAAATTGATTTAAGCGGTGTGCCACAAAAGGCATGTGTCGGCGAGGTCGTTTCACTTACTCCGACTGTTGGAACATGGAAGGGTACTGGTGTTTCGGGAACATCGTTCACATCAACTGGAGATGGAACGTATTCATTGACTTATTCGGAAACAAAGAATGGCTGTTCGGCATCTGAATCAGTGGATATTTTGGTGGTAAAGGCTGACGCTCCATCGGTTACTTCTGCAACTGTTGAAATGAATGGTACTGTGCCAGCTTTGCAGGCTTCGGGCTCAGGAAGTATAAATTGGTATGATTCCCAAACAGGAACTTCGTTGAAAACGGGAGCAAGTTATACTCCATCAGTTTCAACTGCGACAGAAACAGTATATACATATTATGTAAGTAATACAGAAAACAACTGCGAAAGTGAGAAAGTTCCTGTTACATTGACAGTGACATCTTGTACAACGGAAGCTCCAACGATTGCGAAGGTTGACCCTGTTTGCGAAGGTAGTGCTTTCCCAACATTGACAGCGGTTGGTACTAATATTACATGGTATGATGCGATAACTGGAGGAAAAAGTCTTGCTACTGGTTCAACGTACGTGCCTACTGCGGCAGGAACATATTATGCTTCTCAAAACCCAGGGTGCGAAGGTTCCCGTGCTTCGGTGAAAGTTGAAGTGAAGGCGAAACCATCAGCTCCGGAAGCTCAAGGTGCTGTTTCCTGCGAAGGTGCTGAACTTGTTGCCATGACATCGACAGAATCTGTTAACTGGTATGTAAGTAAGACTTCGGCAGCGGTAGCTACTGATGCTAAATCATATACACCGAGTTCGTTGAGTGCGACAACAACATTCTATGTGAATCGTACGGAAAACGGCTGTGCTTCTGATTTTAGCGAAGTTGTTTATACCATAAAACCGAATCCTTCCGCACCGACTGTTGATACACGAAGAATTTGCTTCGACAACGATTATGACTATTATGTACGTGTGACAGGTGGAACTGTCGCTGGCGGAACATTGCAATGGTACGATGATAAGAATTTGCCATTAGGCACTGAAACAATTCAAAATGTGACGGTTCCTGCAACAATAACGGAAACCACTATCATTGCCTATACTGTTTCTCAAACAGTTGATCAATGTACCAGTCCGATGGCAACGGCTATGTTGTATGTGAATCCATTGCCACAACCAAAAATAACGGGCTTGAAGGCTTCGTATTGTTCCGATTCTAATGAAAGAGTCACATTGTCGGCTGATTTGACTCCTGGTGATTTTATGCTCGACAATTCGTTTAAAGAATCATTTGTGCCAAGCCAATTGAAGGCAGGAATACATGAAGTATCATATACGTATGAAGATGCCAATGGTTGCTATGGTGAAGTGGAAGCGCAGTTCAGTGTTGAAGATTGTTCTGCTCCAGATGTACAAATTCTTACATTGAATACGTCATCGATTACACTTAAGAAAAATCAAACATATAGCGATTTTTCAGTGCAGATTCTTCCTGCTGATGCTCCACAAACTGTACAATGGAGTACATCTGATCCGTCGGTTGTCACTGTTGATTTGGATGGAACGCTACACGCAGTAGGTGTAGGTGATGCTATTGTTACTGTGGCATCAACATATACGGAATCGAAAAAAGCACAATGTATGGTGAAGGTGGTTGCTCCTGCTGAAGCAGTAGTGTTCACAAATGCAGAGCCGTTGACTGTTGACGAGGGTGGTTTCATCGACTTGTCGAAATATATGGAGATAAAACCAGAAAAGGCATCGGTGGAAAGTATTACATGGACGCTTGTTTCGTCGGATGCTACCATATCGAAAGATGGCGTGCTGACTGCAGGCATTGTTTCGGCTGATGTTGATGTGGAAGTTTCTGTGAAAGTCACTTCTGTTGATGGTTCCACAGTGTCTGGTAAGGTAGTAGTTTCGATTATAAAAACGTGTAGTTTGTCGGCTCCGACTGTTGCAAATGCCACACAATCAATATGCGTTGGCGATGGACCGGTAACATTCACTGCGTCGGGTGATGCTTCCGCTGATTGGATTTGGTTGGACGCATCGGATAAGGTTATAGGAGAAACAAATTCCTATAAGACTGAAACGGCTGGTACATATTATGTATATCAGAGATTTGGCGATTGTGCTGGAGCTAAAACAAAAGTTTCGTTAACAGTAAACGAGTTGCCTCAGATTTCGATTACGTTTGAATCATCGTATTGTTCCGATGAATCTGTAATTGTATCGTTCCCGTCATCGGTTCCTGGAACTGTTTTCAAATTGGATGGCGTGGAAAAAACTTCGTTCAATCCATCACAAATGTCAATTGGCACACACACGATTGATTATTCCTACACCGACAATAATGGTTGTACAGGCTCTGACCAAGCAGTGTTTACCATCGACGATTGTTCATTGCCGCCAGTTACTTCCGTTGTGTTGAGTGAATCGGTTTTGACGCTTGAAAAAGGTAAAACCGCAAAACTTACAACAACTATAAAACCAGCGGAATCGCCTCAAACAGTATCTTGGAAGTCATCGAATCCAGCGGTGGCAACAGTTGATGCGAATGGAAACATTGTTGCTGTAGGTCGAGGTACTGCAACGATTACGGCAACATCAACATATACATCGTCGCAATCGGCAAGTTGCTCTGTCACAGTATTGTCGCCGTTGACAGATGTTTCGTTCAACTATACAGGTAGCATTTCGTTGATGGAAGGAAAATCTACGAACGTTTCTCCATATTTGGTGATAAATCCGTCGGATGCGGTTATTCAATCAGTAGTGTGGAGTTCGTCATCGAATGTGGTAACGGTGGTTGACGGTATGGTAACTGCCGGTTCGGTTGCTGCTGAAACTACGGTTACAATCACTGCAACTGTTACTTCAGCGGAAGGTGTTGTGAAAACGGCTACAATTCCAGTGGTTGTTTCTCCATTCTCTATTGATTTGAGTGCGCTGAATAAGAAGATAGTGGAAGCAATGCAAACAATTGCTGAAAAAGAAAGTATAAAAGGTGAAAATGTCGGCAATATTCCGCCAGCAAGCTTTGAAATACTTCAAAATGCTATTAATCAAGCAAATAGCATGATTGCAAATCCGCCATCGGAACAAAGCACGGTTGATGCACAGACAATCTTGTTGAACTCGGCAATTAAAGATTTCTTGAATTCTGAAATTCCAAACAAAGTTTCTGATATTTCGTTCGAAGAAACTGTGATTCACATGGTTGTTGGTGAGGAATTTACGCCAAAGGCTATTTTTGCTCCGCAAGGCGCACATTCCGACCTAATTTGGTCATCGTCGAATTCCGATGTAGTAAGAGTATATGGTTCTGGTAGAGTTGTCGCTCAAAAGGCTGGTAGTGTTGCTGTTACAGCGGCGTTGCCAACAAACATGACAATCTCTGCACGCTTGATTATCATCGTATCGGAAGCACCGAAATTGTTATCTGTGTCGATGAACAAATTAGGAAACCAGTTGGAATTCCTGTTCACTGAAAAGATGGCGGAACCAGATCCAGAGGTTTATACCGATTTATATGCATACGGCAACGATGTTGCGATATACAATGTGATGGATATTTATGTTGACAAGAAGAATCCTAAGAAATTGATTGCAGTTATCGGTGGTTTTATTGATGATCCTACTGATGTATGCATTGTTTACAGAGGAAAATCAATTAAATCTGTTGATGGTGGTGTTGCTGAAGGGTTCGATTATTTCTTAGGAAAAACTGCAATAACCGATGTTGCTGCAGAGCAAATAATTGCATATCCAAGTATTGCGACAACATCCGTTATTGTTGCTGGAATATCGGCAGGAAACCGTATAGCTGTGGTTTCAGCAAAAGGTAATGTAGTGGATTCCCGCATTGCAACGGCTGATTCCGAGGAAATCAATGTTTCTCGATTTGTTGCCGGAACATATTATGTGATTGTGTACAACGGCAACGCAATTGTGTCGCGAATCGGTTTTGTAAAGAAATAGTTGATAAGTAAATGAAATGAAAAGGCTATCCAATCGGGTAGCCTTTTATTTTTGTAAAAAATACTATTATGAAACGTTTTGGTTATTTGTTTGTATTTCTTTTGATTTCTGCGTTTGCCAGTGCGCAAATCAGAACAGCTAACGATGTGAAAAATACGTTCTCGTCCCGAAATTCGATGAACAATAGATTGGAATTCCCGTTGGAAAACGTGTTGAGTCAGTTCAATCTTGACTTGTCGAACCTGAAGGGTAATGTGAAAACAATAAAATATACCGAATCGGGCAAGGATTGGTGTACATGCTATTTTAACGCCAAGAACCAAATAGAGCGCATTGCAAATGACGAAAAAGACATCTGCAAATTTGTATATAACAGCAAAAATCAGCTGGAAATCATTCAAATGGAGAAGCAAATCATTGCCAAAACCTACGACAAAAAGGGTAATGTGTTGAGCGAGGCGTTGTTGTATCCTGCAAAGAAAAATACGTATAATCAAGTTTCGTCGAAAAAGATAAAACTAACCACATCAGGTAATTACATCTACACAAATGCGTGGCAAATCGTGCCAGATACACTGGAGAAGGTGTATCTGTATGAAATGAATTCCGACGGAAGTTCAAAAGCATGGGCAATTGAACGTATTTGTCTGTACGAATACGCAGGCAATGGCAGAATGACGAAAAAACTTGAAACATCAACCGACAAAGCCCGTGAAGCATTGATAGAATTCACGTATAAGAAAGGTGTGTTGACTCAGCAAGTCAAAACATATACAAATATGAACATGATTGAAAGTACGCTTTATACCTACGAAAACGATCGTTTGGTGAAGGCTGTGAAAGGATACTTCAAGTATGTGGCAAAACGGAAAGTAATGGAATTAAGTTCCGAAAAGAACACTATGAAATACGACGACAAAGGCAATTTAGTGGAATATGTGAGTGAAGACACCCGCCGATACGATTTTTGTTCACTGCAATATGATGACAATCAACGAATTGTGAAAATAGAAAAACGTCGTGAAGATGCCACTATGGAACCAATGTGCGAATATAAATACGACGACCACAATTATATTGTGGAAAGTTTGAAAAACGAGGTGAAAGTAACTTACGAGTACAATTACGATACAAATAACAACTGGACAAAATTGTCAATGAGCAAAGCTGGAGTTGAGCCGGTTGTGCGTACCCGTGTTATAGAGTATCGTTAAAGCTGGGCAACGATTTTCACCGCTTCTTTTGCTTCCTTTACATCGTGGACTCTCAGAATGTTGGCACCTTTCATAAGTGCAATGGTGTTAACTATGGTCGTGCCGTTTAGTGCTTCGTTTGCGGTACATTCCAAAACCTTTTGAATCATCGATTTGCGGGACACACCTACTAAGATAGGTTTCCCGAATTGTGTAAATGAATCAAGTTTGTTGAGTAACTGATAGTTCTGTTCTACCGTCTTTCCGAATCCAAATCCTGGGTCGATAACAAAATGTGTGTGCTTGAGCGAGTCGGCCTCCTCAATTTTCTTTTCGAAAAAAGCGAGCAGGTCGGAAACCACGTCGTTGTATTGGGGATTTTTCTGCATTGTTTGGGGAGTTCCCTGCATGTGCATGCACACATACGGAAGGTTGTACTTTGCCGTGAATGCAATCATCTCTGAATCGAAATTGCCGCCTGAAATATCGTTGACCATGCACGTGCCAAAGCAATCGAACACTTTTTTCACTACCGAAAGACGGAATGTGTCGATTGACACAAGGCTGTCGGGAAAATCCCTTTTTACGATTTGCAAAACAGTCTGTAGGCGGCGGAATTCCTCATCTTCCGACACATCGTCGGCACCTGGGCGTGAGGAATATGCACCAATGTCGATTATATCGGCACCTTGCGAGACTATTTCTTCCAAGCGGTGCGAAATAGTGCTTTCTGAAGTGTAGGAACCTCCATCGTAGAACGAATCGGGGGTTACGTTAAGAATGCCCATAATCTTGGGCGATGAATATTGTATGCTGTCCCAGTTCATTGTTGAATACAAATTTGTTCAAAGATATTCAATCTGTGGAGAATCGTTTTTTGTTCAGGCAAAAATTTTTGATTTTCGCAAATCCTACAAGGTACAAGTGGAGAAGAGCCAATCCAGCATTGACAAGATTTCCAAAGACTTGTCGGAAATATGTGTTTTATGAAACTGATTCGTCTGTATCTTGATTTTCTTTTATAATTTTTATTTTTTGCCAAAATATCACAGTTATGGCAAAAGTTTATAAAGCAGCAGATCTATTTAAATTGAATCCTGAAAAAATCAAGGACAAGCAGCCCTCAGGTTTTTATGGTTGTTTGAAAGGTAAAATTCATTGTACGGACTATAAGAAAGTTTTCAATCTACAATGAGATTTTATCAAAACCTCTAACGGAACACAACGACCCATTCGTTCCCGTTTTTTTGTTGTTTTATACAGAGGTGATTTTATTCTCTTTCATTTGCTTTATAAAATTTAACAGTCTGATATTTAATGCTTTATGTGATATATTTGCACTTTATCGTGGAAATAGATATTCTGTGACGAATTTTTCTAAAAGTCTTCCAAACAAATCAATCGTCTCTTTGCGTATATAGAAACAAAAAACGAACGTTTTAATCTACTATTTTATATATTTGTGGGGTTAATTTAAACAAAATGGCAAACACGAACGAGGAATTTGAGGCGGTAAAGAAAATATGCCTGAACATCTTTGAAAAGAAATACGATGACTATGGTACAGCGTGGCGTATCATGCGCCCCGAGTCGCTTACCGATCAGATTTTTATTAAGGCGAGTCGAATCAGAAGCATTGAGGAAAAAGGTGTTGCGAAGGTTGACGAAGGTATTGTGCCTGAATTTATCGCAATTGTGAATTATGGTATCATGGCGTTGATTCAGTTGGAACTGAAGGGTACCGACGCTCCTATTGATTTGCCAAAAGATATGGCTATGGCACTGTATAACAAATACTACGATGCCACAAAAGAATTGATGACGAACAAAAACCACGATTATGGCGAAGCATGGCGGAGCATGCGTGTGAGTTCGTTTACCGATGTGATTTTACAGAAACTGCACCGCACAAAGCAAATCGAAGATAATAAGGGTGTTACAAAGATTTCGGAAGGTGTTGACGCCAATTATCAAGATATGATAAATTATTCTATATTTGCACTCATCAAATTGGAAATCGAAAAGTAAGAGTAGTATGGATAAACGTCGTATATTATTTTTTGTAGGTTTGGTTGCAATGTTTCTGGCATTGACAATGTTTGCCAATTTCGGTTTGTTTGAGGATGCGTCGTGGGTAAAGTTGGGTGTCCTTATCGCAATGATTTTTACGGCGTCGCTGGGTTTGGCTTTGGTGTTTAATCCTGAGCAGATTTGGTTGAATGTATGTCGTTATTTTTCGGGTATTTTGTTTGTATTTTCCGGTTTCGTGAAAGCCGACGACCCGCTTGGTTCCAAGTATAAGTTCATAGATTATTTTGAGGCGTGGGGCATCGACGATATTTTTGCACCGACAGCCCTAACGTTTGGCATCATATTGAGTACCATTGAGTTACTTGTTGGATTGGCGTTGTTGTTCAAGTTGTTTCCTAAATGGTCGTCGTTGGGTGCGTTGATATTTATGGTCGCATTTATTCCGATTACGTTGTATTTGGCGTTGCAGCAGAATATTTCCGGAAAGGAATTGGTTCACGACTGCGGCTGTTTCGGCGATGCGTTGGTGTTGACGAACTGGCAGACGTTTGTGAAGAATCTGGTGATTGTGGTTCCCGTGCTTATCACATTCATTTTCCATAAGAAATTCACCGATTTGATTTCCGATAAAAAATCTATTGTGATATTGTCGGTTCTTACCGTTGTGATTGTCGGCATTTCCGTGTATGCACTGCGCCATTTGCCGCCGATTGATTTCCGTCCGTATAAGATTGGGGTAACGTTGAAAGGCGAGAAATGCGGCGATGTGGTTCGAAACAATAATGTGAAAGTATATCAATATGCCGATTTCAAGAATGTGCAGACAGGCGAACATAAGGAATTCGACATTGTGAACAATTATCCCGACTACACCATCTGGGAATACAATCCCGATGTGCCTGTACGCACGGTTGAGGAAAAACTTGATGTTCCACAGGATTCTTCTTTGTTGAACACCTATGTGGTTGATAATTATATGTTTTCGAAGAACGGCGAGGATGTTACCTGCGATTTGATTAGCGATACTTCGTATGTGTTGTTGGCAATTCATTATGATCTGAAGCAATCGAATCCGAAGAACCAATCTAAGGTAAATGCCGTGTATGAATGGGCAAAATCAAAAGGCTATGCGTTTTATGGGGCGACATCGAGCCTCGACGACGTGATAGAAGAATATGGGGCGCAAACAGGTGCGGTTTATCCGTTCGTGTCGGCCGACGATATTTTGCTGAAAACGGTAGTCCGTTCGAATCCGGGACTTGTGCTGCTGAAAAAAGGTCTTATTATCGACAAATGGCATCATAATGATATTCCGTCGGTGGAGAAATTTGAAGCAATGTGTAAATGAAATTGAAAATTATTAGTACTAATACGTTTAATATTTAAGACAATGAGAAAAAAAATAGTTGCAGGAAACTGGAAATGTAACACAACTTTGCAAGAAGGTGTTGCATTGGCAAAAGAAGTAAACAGTATTGTGAAAACTTCTGACGTTCAAGTGATTTTGGGAACTCCATTCATTCATTTGACAGAAGTTGTGAAATTGGTTGACAACAAGGCAATTGCAGTGGCTGCTCAAAACTGTGCGGCAGAACCTAAAGGTGCTTTCACTGGTGAGGTTTCTGCAGCTATGGTAAAATCAACTGGCGCTCAATATGTTATCCTTGGCCATAGCGAACGCCGTGGTTACTATGGCGAAACAAGCGAAATTCTTAATAAGAAATTGGCTTTGGCGTTGGAAAATGGTTTGACTCCAATCTACTGCTGTGGTGAAGCTCTTGAAGTTCGCGAAGCTGGAAAACAAAACGAATTCGTTATCAATCAGTTGAACGAAACTATTTTCAAACTTTCCGCTGATGACTTCAAAAAATTGGTTATCGCTTACGAACCAATTTGGGCAATCGGAACAGGTAAAACTGCTACTTCTGACCAAGCAGAAGATATGTTGAAGACTATCCGCGAAGCTATCGCTGCTAAATATGGCAAAGCAATCGCTGACGAAACTTCAATTCTTTACGGTGGTAGCTGTAATGCAAAGAACGCAAAAGAATTGTTCGCAAAACCAAACATCGATGGTGGTTTGATTGGTGGTGCTTCGTTGAAGGCTGAAGACTTCAATACAATTGTAATGTCGTTCTAATAGAGAACCACACTGATACAGAAAGT
>JAFZOY010000030.1 GCA_017552705.1 Bacteroidales bacterium | reverse complement strand
TGCATCGAATGGTGAGATTATTCTTTTCATCGACGAAATCCACACCTTGGTCGGTGCTGGTAAAAGCGACGGCGCAATGGACGCGGCAAATATCCTGAAACCTGCTCTTGCCCGTGGTGAACTTCGTGCCATAGGTGCCACGACGCTGGACGAATATCAAAAGTATTTTGAAAAGGATAAGGCGCTTGAACGTCGTTTCCAAACCGTTACGATTGATGAACCGACGGTGGAAAATGCCGTGTCGATTCTTCGTGGTTTGAAGGAACGCTACGAAAATCACCACAAGGTTCGTATTCTTGATGAGGCGTTTGTGGCTGCCGTGGAACTTTCCCACAGATACATTACAAGTCGTTTCTTGCCTGATAAGGCAATCGACTTGATGGACGAGGCCGCTGCAAAATTGCGTATGGAAATGAATTCCGTTCCCGAAGAAATTGATGAACTGAACCGAAAAATCCGTCAGTTGGAAATTGAACGCGAAGCCATAAAACGTGATGGCAAAACTGCTCGTACCGAAACGATTGACAAGCAAATCGCCGATTTGCAGTCGGAGTTGACGAAATATATGGCGACGTGGAATTCGGAAAAAGAGATTGTTGCTAAAATTCACTCCAATAATCAGGAGATTGAAAACTTGAAATTTGAGGCTGAACGTGCTGAACGTGACGGTGATTATGGCAAAGTTGCCGAAATCCGTTACGGAAAGTTAAAGACGCTCGAAGAGGAGTCGAAGAAACTTGCTGAGGATTTGAAGGAAAAACAGGTCAATGGTGGCTTGATTGACGAGGAGGTTTCGGCCGACGACATTGCCGACGTGGTTTCACGGTGGACAGGAATTCCTGTAAGTAAGATGTTGCAAGCCGAAAAGGATAAATTGCTGAATCTTGAGACCGAGTTGCACAAACGTGTTGTTGGACAAGACGAGGCAATTGCCGCTGTGGCCGACGCTGTTCGTCGTAGCCGTGCCGGTTTGCAAGACGAGAAACGACCGATTGGCTCGTTCATTTTCTTGGGAACTACGGGTGTGGGTAAGACGGAATTGGCAAAGGCTTTGGCTGAATTCTTGTTTGACGACGAAAATCTGATGACTCGTATCGATATGTCGGAATATCAGGAACGCCACTCTGTTTCGCGTTTGATTGGTGCGCCTCCGGGATATGTCGGCTACGATGAGGGTGGTCAGTTGACCGAAGCCGTTCGTCGTAAACCGTATTCGGTTGTGTTGCTCGATGAGATAGAAAAGGCACACCCCGATGTGTTCAATATCTTGTTGCAAGTGCTTGACGATGGACAACTTACCGATAACAAGGGTAGAACGGCAAGTTTCAAGAACACCATTATCATAATGACGTCGAATATCGGTTCCGACATTATACAAGAACGTTTTGAGCATTTGAACGATGCGAATAAACTGGAAACGATAGAAAACACGAAAAACGAGGTGTTCAACTTGTTGAAAAAGAGCGTGAGACCAGAGTTTTTGAATAGAATTGACGAAACGATTATGTTCACTCCGTTGACGCAAAAGGATATCACGTCAATTGTCCGTATGCAGTTCGACCGTCTTGTTCAACGTCTTGCTGCTATGGATGTTAAGATTGAAATAACCGAAAATGCAGTGAACGAACTTGCTCGTCTGGGCTACAATCCGCAATTCGGTGCCCGTCCGGTAAAACGTATCATTCAGAAGGAGTTGCTGAACGAACTTTCAAAGAAACTGCTTTCTGGCGAAGTCGTGAAGGATTCAAAAATTTTGGTTGATGTGGAAAACGAACAAATTGTTTTCAGAAACGCATAAATTGTTGGTGAAAATAGAAACAAATGAACATGTAACTTTTTCTGTTTCTCAAAATTGTATTCCAAACTATTTTTTATAATTTTGCACAAACAAAAAGGGAAAATGATTCATCATCATTCTATATAATTCTCGAAAAACAAACTGAAGACATATAAAAGGTTTGCTTCAGGCAAGCCTTTTTTATTGAACGAATAATAAAATTATGGAACAGGAAGTAATCAAATTAGCGATTCAGAAAAGTGGTAGATTGAGCGAAAAAACAATCGAACTACTTAAAAACTGCGGTATCAAATTCATTTCTAACTCAAGCCGTTTAAAAACTCAGGCATTTAATTTTCCGATGGAAATTCTTTTCCTCCGCGACGACGATATTCCAGGCTACGTTGCCGATGGTGTTGCCGATTTCGGTATTTTGGGAATGAACGAAATTGATGAGCAGAATGAGGATGTGAATATCATCAAGAAACTTGGATTTTCGGGTTGCCGATTGTCAATAGCTGTGCCTAACGCTTTTGATTACAAAGATATACACAGTCTTGAGGGAAAACGTATTGCAACTTCGTATCCTCGAATTCTACAACAATTCCTTGATGCCAATAATGTGAAGGCAGAGATTCACGAAATAAGTGGCTCTGTTGAAATTGCACCAACTATTGGCTTGACCGATGCTATCTGCGATATAGTAAGCACGGGCGGAACGTTGCTCAGCAACGGATTAAAGGAGGTTGAAACTATCTACAAATCCGAGGCTGCACTTATCGGAAATAAACATCTTTCTGCCGCAAAAGAGGCTATTCTTGCAAAATGGATGCTTCGCATTGAGGCTGTAAAGGCTGCTTCGAGCAACAAATATATTTTGATGAACGTACCGAATTCAGCGATTGAAAAGGTAACGGCATTGCTTCCTGGTATGAAAAGCCCGACAGTTATGCCGCTTAAGGAAGAAGGTTGGAGTTCTGTTCATTCAGTGATAAACGAAGACGATTTCTGGGATATTATTGAAAAAGTCCGTGAAGCAGGTGCTGAAGGAATCCTTGTATGTCCAATTGAACAAATGATTCGATAATGAGTGTAGTTACAATTTGGTTGTTGTGCGGCGTAATCGGCTTGGCGTTGGAACTTATCCTGCCAGGTCTCATTGTGCTGTTTTTCGGGTGCGGCGCGCTTATTACAGGTGTCGCAGCTTGGATATTTCCTTCGTTGCAGATTGAAGGTCAGCTTATTGTGTTTGTGGTGAGTTCGGTGGTTTTATTGCTGATTTTCAGAAAAATGCTCCGAAATCGATTTTTCAACAAATCAAAGGATAGCGACGATGAACTTGCCGATGAATATATTGGCAAAACTGCTGTCGCTCTTGTTGATTTTGTCGATGGTCGTGGCGAAGTGGAATTTAAGGGCGCACGATGGGAGTCTCTTTCCTCCGATGAAATCCACAAAGGTGAAACTGTAGTGATTTCCAGCCGTGAAAGCATTAAACTAACGGTGAAGAAACAATAATAGTTTTTACTATTTCTTCATCTTAAACACTGCGATAGTGCCCTGCAAATAGCCTTTTTTCATTCCTTCGTTGCAAATTACCATATCGCCATTCGAAAGGAAGTCTAAACCTTCAGGCTTGTAGAATTCGTCAGGAGATAGCAACATCACTTGTTTTATGATTTCTCCGTCATAAACTACAATCATTCGTTCCGAAGCCGATAAAACATAGAGTTCTTTGGTAATCGGGTGGATTGCTAAAGCCGATGGATTAAATGCCATTGTTTCGGTCGAAACGTTTTCATAGTGTTTTTTCACGAACGACCGTATGTCGTCAATTTTTATTGACAGAACGGGCTTTACAATGTTATTGTGCTGAATGTCAACCGAATAAATCATGCGTTCTTTGTCTGCATTCTCCATAACATCGCGTTTATGTTGCTTTTTGTCGGTTGTGCGCAAACCTAACGACGGCTCTTTGCATGATAGAAGGAACTGATTCGTTTGTGCATCGTAGAAAAGCCCTTCTATATTCATACAGGGCACATTTAACATTATTTGGTTGGAATGTCCTGAGAATTTCTCGTAGTTGAACGAAAATAGGCTGCCGTCGCTTCGAAGTATGTACACCATGTTCCCAACTACTTGCACGTCTTCAAAATCACCTACATCAGTAAATCTTCCAACTGTTGAGAGCGATTCATCACGCAAATCAACCTGAAATACTGCTCCAAGTTCGTCTTGTATGCAAAAAATGACTGTGTCGCCAACAACCGACAAGCCGGAAATTTCTTTCAATACTTCAGGGACATCGAATTGTTTTGTGGAATGCAATAAATCATACTGCAGTGTGGCGTAATATGCCGAAGATTCCAAGGTTTTCTGCGACCATGTTTCCGTTGTCATATAGCTCTTAACCTTGTAGAATTTCCCGTCTAACGTGAAAAACAAATTTTCCTCAATTCCATTTTTCAAAATTTCCACTTTCACAAACGACGTATCGGCGGTTTCTATCAGCGAAATCTCGTCGATAATCCAACCAGCATGGTTCTTTTGGATTTTTCTTTTTGCTTTGTTCAGAAACATTGCGTCAGGCTTGTACGGACTTTCCTTATACAATACATTTCCTTGACTGTCGAAAACTAACGAAATTGGCTGGTCATTGCAGAGAAACTCAATCTCTTTCGATTCAACTTTGTTTTCAACATTGATAACATCTGCCTTCGGACAAATCCGATAGACTTCCGCCATCATCATACTGGTTTCCTGACTTGTTGTTTTTTTACCAGAACATCCTAAAAACAAGACTGTTACGGCAAATAGAAAAACTCTCGTTTGTCGTTTCATACGTTGTGATTTTTATATTTTGGTCACTACTAATGCACTATTGGTCCCGCCAAAGCCAAATGAATTCGACAAAAACGTGTTGATTGTCTTTGGCGTTGTTTTTAGTGCTATGTTTAGATTTTTTGAATATTCATCCGGCGATTCAAAATTGATGTTTGGTGCGACAAATGAATGGCGCATCATGAGCAATGAATATACGATTTCGCTTGCCCCAGCCATCCAGCATTCGTGTCCTGTCATTGATTTTGTGGAACTTATCAGCGGACGAACCGATCCAAACAATGAATCCAATGCAATTGCTTCGTACATATCACCTTGCTGTGTTGAAGTGGCATGGGCGTTTATGTAGTCAATATCGGCAATTCCTTTCCCTGATTCCCGCAACGCTCGCTCCATTGCTGTTTGTGAACCAACATCGCTTGGCTGTGAAATATTTGCGCCGTTCGATGAGAATCCATATCCAACAACTTCTGCAAGAATGTTCGCTCCACGTTTTACAGCATGCTCATATTCTTCCAAAATGACTGTTGCTGCGCCACCGCTTGGTACAAGTCCATCACGCGACGCGTCGAATGGTCGCGATGCTTTTGTTGGCTCGTCAATCCGTGTGGAAAATGCGCTGATGCCGTCGAAACTACCCATCGATAGATAGTTGGTTTCTTGTGCGCCACCGCACACTATCATTTCTTGTAGTCCGTTTCGAATAAACATAGCGCCCAAACCAATGGCGTGGGAACTACTTGCACAGGCCGCACTGATGGTCATGTTTACACCACGTAACTTGAAAATTGTGGATAGATTCATAGTTACCGTTGAATTCATTGACTGGAAAATAGCCCCCGAACCCATCAACGTGGTGTCTTTTTTCTCTGTTGCAATTGTATGTGCCTCTATAACTGCCTTCGCCGACGAATCGTTTCCATACAAAATACCGACCTCGTTGTTCAATAGGTAATCCATATCGATTCCGGCATTAGAAAACGCTTCTGCTGTGGCTACATACGCATATTCTCCTTGCTCAGGCAAACAAACCCGTGCACGACGGTCTAACACGCCCTTGAGATTCGGACGTTCAACAATTCCCGTCAGTGGCGATCGATACCCATATTCCGTACGCATCGGGTCAATTCCAATACCCGATTTCCCATCATATAGTGATTTCGCAACTTCTTCGAGATTTTTACCTAAACACGAATAAATGCCTATGCCAGTTATAACAACTCGTTTCATACAATTGTTAGGATTTTTGTGATTACCACTCTATACCACAACGTACCGAAAGGCCTGAAAAATTAATATCCTTCGTTATATATTGATCTTTTGCGGAATCCCAATATTGGTTTTCTTCGATTGGGTCGTAATACGTTGCGCCAACCATAACTGAAACAGCAAAATCTTTTGTCGTCGCAAAACGGATTCCAACTGCGGCATCACCGTATGCGCCTTGGTCTTCACCTAAATATGAACCTAATCGCATTGAGAAAAATGGAGAAACTGATTTTGTCGTGTTCAATACATATTTAATCGAAGTGTAGAATGGGAAAATAGCACAGTCGTTGTTGAATTCCGCACCAATACCAATACCGGCAAATGTATGACCACCAAAGTAAAATCCGTGGGTGGTTGATAGGTTGATTGAACTTTCTCCATCGAAATGGAACAAATTACCTTCTTCAATAAATCCTTGGTAACCGTCTGGGGTACGGATTTCAGATTCTTGCGAAAATACCATCGTTGCGCATGCGAGCGCCATTGCCATTGTTAAGATTACTTTTTTCATTTTTTTTGTGTTTTAGTAGTTAATATTTCTTTTTTTATTGATTCTCAACTAATTCTACGTATATAAACCGCCGTTAATCGAAATCACTTCGCCATTTATATACGCCGCCTTGTCAGATACCAAAAATGATACCAAATCGGCAACTTCTTCCGCAGTACCAAAACGGCCTGCAGGAATCATTTTCTTTAGCTCCGCTTCTGGCAAATCTTGTGTCATGTCGGTTGCTATAAAGCCAGGAGCAACAGCGTTTACCGTGATTTTTCTTGAACCAATTTCCTGGGCCAGTGCTTTGGTTGAACCAATTAGTCCAGCTTTTGCCGCTGAATAATTCGTTTGTCCAGCAAGCCCTTTTATGCCCGAAAGTGATGCCACATTTACGATTCTTCCATGTCGGTTCGTAATCATTGCTTTTAAAAGGCGGCGGGTAACGTAGAAGAACGAATCCAAATTCGTACGGAGTACTTTATTCCATTGCTCGTCCTGCATAAATACCATTACTGCATCGTCACGAATGCCTGCGTTATTTACCAACACTGAAATATAGTCGTCGGGATGCGATGACTGCCATTGTTGAATTGCGGCGTCAACTGATTTTGAATCAGATACATCGAATGGTAATAATTCTGCTGAGCCACCGTTTTTCTCTATTTCTTGCTTTACTTCAATTGCGGCTCCTTCGTTCGAACGGTAATTTATAATTACCGAGAATCCGTCGTTGGCGAGTGCAAGACATACTGCTCGGCCAATTCCTCGTGAACCACCTGTGATTAATGCGTATTTCATAGTTAGATGTTTACGTTTTTCAAAAATTCAACTAATGTAGCTATTTCTTCGTATTTAGGCTCGTCTTTGACAAATGCAGGCACCATTTTACGAATATCGTTGTAAAATGCCCGTGTCGCCGACGATAATTTATCTTGTATTTTCAAACAATCAACGGCTTGAACCAACGCCATGCAATGAATTGCGGCAACTTGGAATCCATTTTCCACCACGTGCTTCGCAATCAACGCTGAATTAGTCCCCATTGAAACGATGTCTTGGTTGTCGTTATTGTTCGGAATGCTATGAATCGACATCGGATTTGAAAGCGTCTGCGATTCCGCCGTAGTTGACGTTGCCGTGAATTGCGGTGCTTGCAGACCATAATTCAATCCCAACTTACCAAGATTCACAAATGGTGGCAAAATGCCGTTGATTTTGTCGTGGAATAAATAATTCAACTGACGTTCCATAAGCATAGTCATCTTTGTTACGCCAATTTTCAGTTTGTCCATTTCGTACGAAATATAGTCGCCGTGGAAATTTCCGCCGTGATATACGTTTTGCGTCTCCACATCCACAATTGGGTTGTCGTCAACAGAATTGAACTCGTTTACGATTACCTTTTCGGCATTTTTCAACTCATCGTAAATTGGGCCAAGCACTTGCGGCACGCAACGCAACGAATAATATGGCTGAACTTTTTGATCCATCGAGAAGACTTTCTTCGTCGTTTTTTGGTCATACAACTCAGCCTGACGGTCACGCAAACATTTGCTGTCTTTTGCGATTTCACGCATACATTCAGCCACTTTCTGCTGACCTTCGTGCAATTTGATATTGTTCAACGCTGGACTCAAAAAATCATCGTACGACGACGCGATTTCGTTCATCATAACAGAGAACAACATAGCCCATCGAAGCAATTTTTGCGAATATGTAAGATTAACAACGCCGATTCCTGTCATGCAAGCTGTACCGTTTACAATGGAAAGCCCATCACGACCGTGCAGTTTCAAAGGTTTGAGCCCTTCTTGTTTCAATACTTCAGCGGTAGCTCTTTTTTCTCCTTTATAAAAAACAAAACCTTCGCCAATCAACGTCAGCGCCAAATGCGATAATTGCACTAAGTCTCCGCTGGCACCTACGCTTCCGTGTTCGGGAATGTATGGGTAAATGCCACGATTGATGAATTCTTTCAATTGTTTCGCACAGTCAATATGAATACCCGATTTACCTAAAACAAATGTCCTATAACGTGCTAACATTGCCGCACGGACATATAATTCGGGTAGAGGCTTGCCTGCGCCGCACGAGTGGGAGCGGATTATATTATATTGCAGGTCATTTAAATCAGCGTCGTTGATTCTATATTGAGCCATTGGTCCAAACCCCGTATTGATGCCATAGATAACCTTGTCTTTAGCAAATTTTTCAAGGAACGAATAGCTTTCCTGCATTCTTTCATCCTCTTTCTTGCTAATATTCAATTTTTTACCATCAAATACTATTGCTTGGATTTCTTGTAATGTTATCATTTCAATCTTGTTACTTAAACAATACAAATTTACAAAAAATGTTTGACTACCACACAATACCTATAAAAAAAGCCCCATGATTAACTCATGAAGCTTCTTTCCAATCATTATTATGAAAAAACTTTACTTTTTGCTTATTTATTAGCAGCAACTTTTTCGTAGTGTGCTTTGTATTTGTTACGGAATTTATCAACACGACCAGCCGTATCAACAAATTTCATCTTACCAGTGAAGAATGGATGAGAATAACTAGAAACTTCCAATTTCACAACTGGGTACTCAACGCCATCAACTGTAATTGTTTCTTTTGATGGAGCACAAGAACGAGTGATGAACACTTTTTCGTTCGACATATCCTTAAACGCTACTAAGCGATAGTTCTCTGGATGTAGATCTTTTTTCATCGTATATTATAATTTACTTCCTTATTTTTTCGTGGGGCAAAGATATACAAAATATTTAAGTTTCAAATTATTTTTTTGATTTCTCTTTTTTCTTCTTTGATTTTGGTGCTGGAGCTTGCTCTTCCGACGATTGTTCACCAAAGATATATGCTTCAGGATTGTCTATAAAATCCTGAGGGTCAACATGTTTTCCTTGTTGGTCCAAATATTCTTCGTTTATGATTTTTGTTTGTGCTTTTTCAAATTCGTCTTCATTCACAATTTTTCCGTCCTTGTATTCAATTTTTATTTTTGACGTGCCATCTTCGTTGAAGTATTCCCATAGGCCGTCACGGACGTCGTTTTTGTATTTTCCAACAATATGTTTCGTTCCGTCAGAAAAAAATACCAGAAAATCACCGTCTAATTTGTTTTCTGCATATTTTGCTTTTTGGCGAATTTTTCCGTCTTCATAGAACCATAACCATTCACCTTGCTTTGTACTGTCTTTCCAGTATTTTATCTCCATTGGCTGCGAAGGATTCGATTGCCAATATACAGTGCTTTTTCCGTCCAATAGACCATGATTGTAGTTTTCTTCCATTGCAACTTGGTTCGCTGCACCGTAATACTGCCAGAGTCCATTTTTCTTTTTTGCATAGTAAGAACCTTTTGCCGAAAGTTCACCCATTACATCATACATTGTAACAGTCACTGAATTGGCGTCTTTCGGATCGTAATACATATCATATTTAAGTTTCCCGTTGGAATGGTATTTCTTCAACTGTCCAATAGGAACATCGTTTTTGAAATAACCTTCATACTGAATGTTGCCATTTTCGTATTTCTGAATCCAATGACCTTGGCGTTTCCCGTTGGCATCCATATAGTTCAATGTGTCAGCCGATTTTTTCTGAGCAAAACCGCAGTTGAACGATAATACCAGAAGAACGAATAATTTTACAAACCTTTTCATAGTCAATGTATTAATATATAATTTCTTCGTGTTCTTTTGTCTCAAATTTATATTCCAAAAACGTATTCGTGTTTGACGCTACAACTTTCACCCCAAATCCGTATTTGAATTTCCAACGCATTGCCAACGATGGGAAACCGCGTTTTATATACGATTCTATATACGGATGAACAGTCACAATTATTGTTTTGTGTTCCGTGTTTTTTCGTATGTACGCCAGTTCCCCCTCAATTTCTTGTACAAGATTTATGCTTGGTGAAATTGTTCCTGAACCTTTACAAACAGGACAGGTCTCGTTTGTATTGATTTTTAGTTCAGGACGGACGCGCTGGCGTGTGATTTGCATCAAACCAAATTTACTCAATGGCAGTATATTGTGTTTTGCTCTATCATCTGCCATTGCTTCTTTCATTGTCTCGTATAGCTTGATTTTGTTATCGTTATCCTTCATGTCGATAAAGTCAACAATAACAATGCCTCCTAAATCTCTCAAACGAATTTGTCGGGCTATTTCCAATGCCGAGGCAATGTTTACTTCTATTGCGTTGCTCTCTTGATTTTTGTCAGCTTTGGTGCGGTTGCCACTATTCACATCGATGACATGAAGAGCTTCAGTTTTTTCAATAATCAAATATGCACCGCTTTTAACTGGAATTGTACGGCCAAAGGAACTACGGATTTGTCGTTCAATGCCATACTGCTCGAAAATCGGAGGTCCGGCTGTGTATAACCGTACAGTTTTCTCGCTTCCTGGCGCAATTGATGAAATATAATCTTTTACTTCCGTAAAAAGTTCTTCGTCATCTACAATTATATCGGAATAGGAGGGATTATATACATCGCGCAAAAGCGATGATACTCTATCCACCTCACGTTGAATCAAATATGGCGTTTTATTTTTTGCTTCACGGATTTTTACAAGAATCTTTTCCCAGCGGGCAACCATCTCGTTGATTTCATGTTCCAAAACAGAAACATCACAGCCATCGGCAGCCGTTCTGATTATTACACCGTAATTCTTGGGAACCAATGATTTTGCAATCTTGCGAAGTCTATTTTTTTCTTCACACGATTCGATTTTTTGGGAAATCGAAATCTTATTGGAAAATGGTAACAAAATAATATTCCGTCCAGCCAGTGAAATCTCGGCACACAATTTCGGACCTTTTGTCGAGATAGGTTCTTTTGCAACTTGCACAAGAATATAGTCACCCACTTTCAATAAGTCTGTAACTACGCCATCCTTATTGATCTCTGGCAATAGTTCTATGTTTTCAAACGAAGGAATATTTTTCCCTTCTATAATGCGATGCAGCGATTCACTAACTGATTGAAACTGTGGCCCTAAGTCATTATAATGCAAAAAAGCCGCATGTTCGTAGCCTAAATCTACAAACACAGCATTCAATGACGGCGTAATCTTTTTGATTTTTGCAAGATAAATGTCACCAACAGCGAAATTTATATTATTGGAACTGGACACATATTCTAATAACTTTGAGTCCTCCAATAACGCAACATCCACAACATCCTTACCGTGCCCTCTAATAATAATTTCCTTGCTCACTGCAATTTATGTATTAAAAATAATCCATTATTGAGACTACAATAATGGATTATTTGTTGTGTGAATTCTAAGAAATTTATTTCTTCTTATGACGATTCTTTCTTAGACGTTTTTTTCTTTTGTGTGTAGCCATTTTATGGCGTTTATGTTTTTTCCCGTTTGGCATAACTCAATCCTCCAATTATTTAACGTTATTTTTTACCACTGAGATAAATGTTTTGGCAGGTTTGAATGTTGGCACGTTGTGTGCAGGGATTTTAATTGTAGTGTTCTTCGCAATGTTTCGAGCTGTCTTTTCAGCACGTTTCTTCACTACAAAACTACCAAACCCACGAAGATAAACATTAGTACCTTCTTTTAATGATTTCTTAATTGCTTCCATCGAAGTTTCCAATGCTTTTTGCACTACTACTTTTTCAATTCCTGTTTTCTTCGAAACTTCGTTTACAATATCAGCTTTCGTCATTTTTTTATTATTTATAATTAATTACTTTGTTTTTGTCGTTTGACGTGCAAATGTACATTTATTATTTAATAATCAAAAGATTAGAGTAATATTTTTCTTAATCTTTTAATAGTGGGTCATCTGCATCGAATGCTTCTTTTCTACATTTAACATTTTTTGCTCTCGGAGAACGGATTATCACAAAGTTTCCAGTGATAGTATCACCTATTTGTGTGTAATGTTGTTCTTCTTTGTACATTATTAACATATAGGAATATACGCCCGAAGCCAAAGGTTTCGTGTTGTTATATTCATAATAACCTAATGTTGTATCCATTGCAACCTCACCGATGAACAAGTTGTTCTTGTTGTCGTAGTCGGTGTATGTACGCAATTTTGTGGTATCGCTTGTTGTCTTTATAATCAAACGATTGTAAGGGAATTTTTCGATACCACCAATGTGGAAATAAGTGTTTTTCTTGTCATTATACAAGGTGTCTGGGTTAATACGGCATGGACATGCTGTATCATTTCCTGCCAAAAGAGAATCTCTTGCTTCTTCAGCTGTACATTCTTTTTGGAATTTGTATAGGTAATGAGGTGGTACGTATGC
Organism: Bacteroidales bacterium; assembly: GCA_017552705.1. GTDB lineage: Bacteria > Bacteroidota > Bacteroidia > Bacteroidales > UBA1715 > UBA1715. The sequence goes on along the minus strand of JAFZOY010000030.1, from coordinate 17,392 downwards.
ACCCATGTCTGGGTTATACACCATTGAATCACACATGGAGTGATTACTTGGGGTCATTACCGGATAGATAGTAATATACGTACCTTTTACGGTATCAACCACAACTTTGTGCGCAACTGCTTGTTCTACCACACAATTTATACACTCTTCTTCTATATTACATTTTGAGTATATGTTGAGCGATGCCACGAACAATATACCAAGAATATATAAACTACCTTTTTTCATACCTCTTGTATTTTCTGTTTAACAACTATTAAATTTTGCAATTACACAAAAATAAGACAGATTTTTCAAAAAACAAATAATTTCGTGTCTAATTAATTGAAATTTATTCTGTTGTCCGTAATATCTGCTTTGTTTTCCAAAATTTTATAGATGTTGTTTGTTAACATACTTGAACTTCTCTGACGTTGTGTGTCTTGTTCTTTTGCAGCGTCAGCTACTTCAGAAGTGCGTTTGTCTGTAATTTGTGCAACATACACACCACGTGTTCCTGCAATTGGTTTAGAAACTGCGTCTTTATCTAACGTGGACAATGTTGCAAATAATACTGGTTCCACACCTAATCCTGCTGCGCTAACCGAAGCAAAAGATACATTTGATGCTGTTTGTACAGATAGAGATTTTGCTTGGGCAACTGCGTCAACCGACGAAATGTTGCCTAATGCTTTCACTTCATCCATAACCATTTGTTTCTTTTTCTCTTGTTTCATTGCATCGGTTACAATATCTTTTACTTTATCAAAATCTGCAATTCCTTCTTCTTGAACGTCAGTAACTACAAGCACTAAGAATTTATCGCCACAACGGAAGATTTCCGAAACTTCACCTTCTTTGTCTTTGTTTTGATGAGCCCAACGAATTACTTGGCGAGAATCATCAATGCCTGGTAATACGCGTTGGTTTTCGTCGGTGTTGCCAGAGTAACGCAATACCAATGAAGAATCAGCTTCTACAGCAGCCTCAAATTGTTCTTGTGTTCTGTTTTCAGAGATGAATCTCACTGCATTTTGATATACTCTTGAACGAGTAGCCTGCGAGTATGAGATTGCTTTTGAATAAACCTGAACTTGTACACGTTTTGATTTTGGTCCTTGATTTAATATTTGAATCAAGTGTACACCATAGTTCGATGGTGCTACATATAATTTGCCAACTTCTCCGAAGAAACTGGAATCTTGGAATGAACGAACCATTTCTCCTTCTTTGAACCAATCTATAATACCGCCATTCTTTGCAGAACCTGAATCAGCAGAGAATTGAAGTGCTAATGCTGCGAAATCAGCTCCTTTTTCAATCAAACCTTTCAAACTATCAACTTTTTCGAAGGCATTTTCGCTGTTAATCAAGATGTGACGAACGCGTGCTGAATCAGCACATGGACGGATATCAGTGATTTTTGCGATTCTATAACTGTTGTCTTCAAAATAAATCGGAGTTATGTCGCCAATATTTCCTGCGAATGCAAATGTGTCCAAATTAGCTGGCAAGTCACCTTTTTTGTTGTAGTTTGCATTGTATTTTGTGTCAGAATTAAGATTCAGGAACAACATGTCGTTTTTGCTGTTTTTGAAATCTTCAGCTTTTGATGCCACTAATTCTTCTACAGCATGAATGTCGTCTGCTGTAGGAACAATGTCAAATGTTACGTATTCAAATGTAACACCAGCTTCTTGTTTGTATCGTTTTTCTGTTTTTACAGTTTTGTAATAGTTTTTCAATTCTTTGTCTGACACCGAAATAACACTATCGGCGATAGTTTCGTATGGAACTTTCACATACGCGATGTCAAATTGTTCGTTGCGTGTGTTTGCATAGTCTTCAGCTTCTAATTTTGTTACATAAACGCCATTAGCAACAAGACTTACATATTTTCTACGCAACATGTTTTCATGTAATCCTTTTTCAAATTGCACCCAATTTTCATAGAATTCAGGATTTTTCTCCTTGTATGCAGCCAAATTACTCAGCACATTAATCAACATATCCTTGTCGAATTCGTTTGTTTGTGGATTTCTAAAATAATATTGTATTTCAGGATCAACATTCTCACCAATAATAATGTCTTCGATTTCTTCGTCAGACAACCCTTCTATGCCGAGGTTTTCTTTGTATGTGCTTAGGCCAAGGTTCTTGTAGCTGTTTTCGAACAATTTGCCTGTTAGGAATGTTCTCCATGCATTTGAATATGTTTGTTCACGTTGAGCATACGACAATTCTTGTCCATTGTTCTTTTGTTGCTCTTCCATCATATTCAATACTTCGTAGTACTCGTCATACGAATATTCTTCCCCGTTAACCTTTGCAATTACATTGCTTTGTTTTGAATTGAACAATGATGTGTCAAGTCCAGTTACAATAAATGCTAACAATGCCAAACCAATTACAATTGTCAACATCCACGAGTTTTTTCTTAATGCTTGAATAGCTGCCATATTATTACCTGTTATTCGTTTGTTTAGTTCTAATTTTCAAGTTGGCAAAGATAACAAAAGAACAAGAATTACCAACGTTTGGACAAAATATTTTTCTGTACTTTATTGCTTTTTCTGTAATGTGTCGTTTTTTTTCTCGTTTCTGCGTTTGTAGCGGCGGAAAAAGTACATTCCGAACGAAAGAATGCTCATTCCTGCAAATTTGAGACATTCGGTGTTGATGCCGTGGTAGTACCAATCAATTATTGCCGTGCCTAACGTGGAAATTGCGATTGTGAGCCACGCATATTCCATTATCAGCGTGTACACGGAATATTTTTTTTGAGAATCATTCATCGTCTTCGTTGTTTTCACCATCAAACGGAAGATTTGCTCCTTCAATAGAGATGACGCCGGTTACTTTTTCAACTTGCCAATCGTTGAACTGGTCATCTGATTTGAATCCTTCACCAATAATAATATCGTCGGGAGTGCTGACTTGTACTTTTTTGTTGGAATAAATAATTCCTTTTCGCTGATCCCATACTAAATATTCGGTGTTCAACCGCTCATGGTTGTTATTATTTTGCGCTATCACATTGCCTCTTGCTTCCCAAATGTCTTTGTCTCCATAGTTCACGGCGTAGTTCGCCGTTATCCACGATAATGTGTCGGGATACGATGAATATTGCACAACCGATATGCCTTGTGGAAATTCCATTTTGTCGGCTGCATCTTCGTCGCCCATTTTTGATTTTGTGATGCATGGGGTAGTGATGCTTATTACAATCTTGCCATATTCGGTTTGAGTGAATTGGATATTTTCACCCGATAATTCAGGCAACTTTTCCAACTCGGAAACCTTTATGACATTTTTCATGTCGTTGCTGCACGAAAAAAACGATATAATGGTCAGTACAACCATTATATCGCATAAAAGTTTTTTATAGAGTTGTTTTTCAGCCACTTACTTAACTTTAGCGGTCGTGGTCATATTAATCCAACAACCTACGTTTTGCGAAGCTCCTTCGGTTACATTGTAGCCAAACAACGCTTCTGCATCCGGGAACCGTGCCTTGAAACTTGCTGCATAACTATTTGCTTGCGAAGCAATTGACGGATCAACGGCTTTTGCTTTTTGGCACATGTCGTATGCAACCCAATATACTTTCCATTTCTCCAATTCAGGGAATTCTGCACCTGATGCACAGCCGTTTACGCCTTCGGCATATTTATTCGCAATCACAAGGTATGCAGAACCCATATTTGGATTCAACGCCAATGCTTTGTGGGCATACGAAACGCTTGTAGGACCGCTTGTGTTGTATGCCATTTTGTAATATACATTTGCTTTTTTGTCGTTGTCTGTTTCCAATTCAACAGATTCTTTGTAATACTCCAATGCTTTCGACACTTGTTTTTTAGCCACATACATGTCGCCAATCGCACGTTTTGATTGTGCGGATGGTTCAAGTTTGTCCAATTCCACAGCTGCATTGAAATACAAATCTGTTGATGCACAGTCCTTACCCATGTTGTCGGTGATTTTCTTCAACAATGTGACATTGGTAGGGTCAGCCTTGAATTGTGGCTCGAACAATGCAACCAAATCATTGCAATCTGGTTTTATGCTCAAGAATAGCTGTTCAATGTTTTGCAATTGTTTCTCACAAGCTTGACCGTTTTTCGTTCCTTTTTCAATATTGTATGCGAAAATGTCTGCAATTTGTTGATACAATGCAATCACATCGGTTTTCGACATTGAACCTTTTTGAAACTTGGTTACAGCAGTCTGTAGGCAAATCACCATAGTTTTTGCTTCAGCGTTGTTGCCCATTGCGTCAACTGATTTTTTACAATATTCATACGCTTGTTCGTATTGAGTAGGATCCAACAAAAATAGGTCGGCACCTTTTTTACCAATATAATTGGATTCTTCACCGAAATATTGGATACGACGGTCGTATATCATTATAATGGTGTCGAGATATTGTTTCTTTACAGCAGGATCTTTTTCTTTATTGTACAATGCGGTAAACATGCTTACCCCATGTGGCACGTACATGTTTTTTGACGCAGTAGGACAGTTAAAGAATAGATTTCTCCACGCTTTGAATGTTTCTGGCGTGAAATTCTTTGTCGTGTTTTCATTCTTATACCGTTGTTGGTATATAGCTTGATTCTGCAAACAGAAAGTGTCCTGTTTTTCTTGTGCAATTGCGCTTCCAACTGAAAGTACAATGGTTGCTGTCGTGAAAATTTTGAATAACCGCTTCATTTTAATTAATTTTTCGTTTCATAAACCAAACTTCTTGCAAAGTTACATTTAATTTTATTAGCAAATATGTTTCCTGCAAAGATTTTGCCAAACTTGAATTGCCTCTGTGACCAAAGTCTAAGGCGATTGCCAAGCCGTTTTGATTTTGCTTCGGCTTGATTCGTGTACCCAATGAAACACCATATTCACTCAGTTGTTTTGTCTCGCCCTCGTATTGATACATAATAGGCAAGTCGCTGTAGTGTACGCCTATGCGGATAGGGATTCGTTGGTAGAATTTTGTCGATTTATAGTTGGGGATTATTTCTCCACCAAGCTTCACATATTTTGTCTGTTGCAAATCGGCGTCAACTTTTCCATAGCAGGAAATATTGTCCCAATTTTGTAATCCGGCGTCAACGCCAAGCAATATCTTGTTTTCCACGGAATAACTTACACCAACGCCTATTTCCAATGGAATATCGGTTGTAGATTTTTCTGTTGCCGTTGAAATAGTGTCTTTTGATATTTCTATCACGCCATTCATTACGTACGAACTGAATTTCTGTGTCTCTCGGTAGGTCAATTGTTGTGGTGTACGTACTGTTGCACCGAATGTCAAGGCTTTGGCTTCGTTTATTTGCCATTTATATTGTATGCCAGCATTCCAAAGGAAACCTAATGTTTTGTATTCCAATTGTTTCCTGGAATAAAAAGCGGAAGATTCCTTAAATGTGTTTTCTCCCGTGTATGCTGTTGTTCCGAACAGATATGCGGCATTAAAGCCGATAGATAACCCTTTGAACAAGCGCACACCTGAACTCAAAACCACTTGGTTTACGCCTCCATTCCCAGAATATGAATACGAAGCAAGTGAATCGGTGTAGTTCATTTCGTAACCAACGCTGTTGAATGGAAGAATTCCCACAGCGCATCCCCAGCGGTTTTCAATAATTGGGAATGCCAACGACATTGTTTCCAAACCAACGCTTGTAACTGTTGCCGAACTTGAAGCCTCCGTCAATTTCCGAACGTTTGCACCTACGCCAACATTAAATAAAAATGATTCCTTTAAAATGCTTGATTGGTTTGCTGGATTCGCAAAGTTAATCTGAACAGGATTGTTTACTCCAACGCCAATGCCGCCCATGGCTTGTGCGTAAGCATTCGAAAACGAATACATTTCGCCGTAGCCAAAGCGTGAAAACGGAGATTTTGTTTGCCGCTGTGCGAATACGCCCGTTGTGCAACCAATTACTACTAATACTATTATATAAAGTTTACGCTTCATTATATTTCAAAATTGCATATAGTCCATATATGACTAAATTTTGATGTGCAAAGATGGTATTTTTTATGTTCTTTTCAAAGAAATGGCAATCACCACCAGTAAAGAAAATTGCAACATCTTGATATTTAGACGAATATAAACGTATATATTCTTCAATTTCGTATGTTATTCCAAGAATTACTCCGTTTTGAATTGCCTCAGTGGTCGTTCGTCCGATGTCGCCAACGGAATCGCTTGGCTCCACTAATGGAAGTTTGCCCGTGTAATCGTGCAGAGCCTGAAATCTTGCACGCATTCCCAACGAAATGTTTCCGCCTAAAAATGTTTGTTTGTCATCAACAAAATCAATGGTTATGGCGGTGCCAAAATCCACAATCAGTTTGTTTCTGTCGGGGCTGAGCAATTCTGCGCCGATGGCTGCCGCGATTCTATCCAGACCAAGTGTGTTTGGCGTTGCGTAGGCTATGGTTAGCGGAACTTTTGATGCGTGTGTGAATTCATAATATGATTCACCGGGGAATTTTGCCATAATCTCCGCCGTGGAGTATGCTGAAACGTTGCAAATCACTGCTTTTTCATACGCTTCTGAAAGAAATAAAAACGACGATTGTGAAAAAAAATCATCGTATGGCATCCGTTTCGAATGGGTTACAATTCCATTATCGAACACGCACCATTTAATATTGGTATTTCCAGCGTCAACAACTACAATCATATTGTTGCAAAGATACAGATTCTTTTCAAGAATAACGATTTTCTTTTTTTGGTATTGTTTTTGCAATCAGAAAAAATATAACTTATATTTGTTGCGATATGAAAAGGATTGTTCTGTTATCGGTAAGTGTGCTGCTCTGCATGGTTGGTATGGGCCAAACCGCAGAGAAAAAGGGCTATGACCTGCCCGGCGTGGTTGAAAATGGCGACACAATAGCAGTTGTCCATGTGCCAAAGGTGTATATTTTCCCGACATTGAAATTTGAGTCGAAGGAAGAATACTACCGCTACAAAAAATTGGTGCGTGATGTGAAAAAAGTGTATCCGTATTCTCAAATTGCCAAAACAACATTTCAAGAGGTTCATAATATAATGGATTCTTTGCCAAACAATAAGTTGCGCAAAAAATACATTAAGGCAAAAGAGGATGAACTTCTCGACCGTTATTATGATGAATTGTTTGCTATGACTATCCGTCAAGGCGAGATTTTGCTGAAACTTATAGATAGGGAGTTGAACCGTTCCGCTCTCGATGTTATCAAAGAATTACGTGGTGGTTTCTCTGCAATCATGTGGCAAAGTATGGCGAAAGTGTTTGGCGAATCGCTTAACACAACCTACGATGCAACAACAGGAGAGGATATGATGATAGAACGGATTGTTGTGCAGATAGAGCAAGGGGTGATTTGATGATTCGTGAGAATCAGAAAACTATATACCTTCTCCCGAAAATACGGTCTTAATGGTGTAAAAAAGAACCTTAATGTCAAGATAGATTGACATGTTTTCGATATAAATAATATCGTATTTCATACGGCTTGCCATCTCCTCTGGACTTTGTGCATAGCCGTATTTTACTTGTCCCAACGAAGTTATTCCTGGTTTTACTTTCTGAAGGTGTGTGTAGTGTGGCGCAATTTTCACGATTTTGTCGATGAAATATTGCCGTTCAGGGCGTGGACCAACCAACGACATGTCGCCTTTCAGCACATTATAAAATTGTGGAATCTCGTCTAATCGGAATTTTCGCATTGTGTGTCCCCATTCGGTGATTCTGTCGTCGTTTTCCGATGATAGTTGTGGCCCGTCGGTTTCGGAGTCAACAATCATGGAACGGAATTTATAGATAGTGAACGGCACGCCATATTGCCCAATTCGCTCTTGTTTGTAGAAAATAGGGCCTTTCGACGACAATTTCACCATAATGGCAGTAAACAAATATAGCGGCGATGCCAAAATCAAGACCAACAACGAAACCACAATATCCATTGCCCGTTTCAGCTTTTCTTCCCAGATTGGCATCACATTCTGCGAAATCAGAATCAGCGGTTCTTCGTGGATGGACGTGAACGTTACCCGTCCGGAAACAATATCGCACGTGTCAGGAATCGCTTTTATTATGGTGTGTGTCCCTTGTAAACAAGACAAAATGTGTTCAATGTAGGCGTGTTCTTTTGTTTCGATAGCGATAATCACTTCTTCAACCTGATAGCGCGCAATTACATCCTTCGCATTGTCGATAGTGCCAAGATGTGGCATGAAGTCAGCCATTTGGTAGCGTTCCTGCTGAATCACATTCACAAAGCCAACAAACATATTTCCCGCAGATTTTTTTGCGGATTGCAATCGTTTATATAATTGTTCCGCTTTTTCGTTACTGCCAACCAATAAAGTGTTGAAACCGATTTTACGGGAACGGATTTTATTTGTGGTGGACGTTGTGATTATAACACGGGGAATGTATGAAATCACAAACTGAAGAACAATCAACGTGATATATAACTCGTAATATGCTATGTATGAAGGTACATTATCGTTAAGGATGATAGCGAAAAACAAAATCGAAGAACCAAGAACGCTCATCAACAACGTATTTAGAAATTCTTTCAATCGCGATTTTCTGTAAATGTTTTTGTAGTAGCCACTTAAATAATACAGCAAAATCCACATCAGCGGAATAAACACAAGTCCGTACATATAATGGGCATCGCTCAGAAAAAGCGTGCGCAATTCCGGATTTTCGAGATAATATGCGTCAATGAATTCATTACGGAAAAAGAAGAACAACGTCCACACGATTGCCGCCGTGAGGAAATCACACACAATATATAATAGTACGTGCCTTGTTTTGTTCATATCACAATCTTTACCGCAAAAATATTCTATTTTTTGAATTGCAGGTTTACTCACTACAATTTTGGCACATCTTTATTTGTTTTCGATTTGTATGAACTGTTTTTCTGAACGAGTTGTACGCCTCGGAGTGCCAAATTTGTTCTAAATTCTTGGAATCCAGCGAACCAAACGCAAACGTGTGGTTCTTGTCGAAACAGCACGGCAATACATTCCCGTTCCACGCTATGATACACGAACTCCACATTTTCCAACAACGATTTTTTAATTCTTTTTTAATATTCAACGTACCATTTGTAACGGAATATCTGCTGTTTTTATTTGACGGAAGCATATCAATATTTTGTGCATCATAGAATTGCGCAGTCTTAAACGCCACTATGTCAGCACCATATAATTTTCCAATAGCACGGATTTCATCAGTATGCGTTTCGGTGTGCTTAAACAGCAAACATTGCAGTTCCACCAACGGGAAATGCGATTTCTGGCGTTTTTTTGCCTCCTGAATAGCCTTCATTCCATCAAGAACCTTTTGGAAACTGCCATTTCTACGGTATTTTTCGTACGATTCCTGATTGTAGCCATCCAAAGAAATTATCAGTTTTGTAAGACCAGACTTCACAATTTCGTCAGCATTTTGAGGCGTAATAAAATGAGCATTAGATGAAATTGATGTAGGAATATTCGCATCTTCCGCCAATTTTATAATTTCAATAATTGATTCATTTACAAATGGTTCGCCTTGAAAATACAGATTTGCAAACAGCACCGATTGCTTAATTTGCGGAATGAGCGTTTTGCATAATTCAAGTTGCATTTTTCCCTTTGGGACAATGCTGCTCTTGTTTCCCGTAGGACATTCGGGACATTGGAGATTACAAATATTCGTAGGCTCTATACTGATAAAGGCGGGCATCCCCTTACACGTATGTTTACCCAAAAAGCGTGATACGCAATACGAAACGTACAACACACAAAGATTCCACAGCCGTTGGAATGACAGGCTTTTAAGAATTCGTCCGAATAGAAGGCAATAGAATCTCATATCGTTGGAAGGCAAATATACAACTAATGTTCGACATACAAAATAAGATTTTCCGTTCCGTTTGGATTGCGGAGTTTGTTGGAAATTTACGTACCTTGTCAGAAATTTGCTGTGTTTTTGAAAAAAAATCACAATTCTGATGCAGTCTTTTCGATTTTTTCGAACTATATATATATGGAGATGTATGACCTCGGTGGAGATAACACAATTGATAGGACGGTGCAGGCAGGGCGATTCTGAAGCTCTCGCTGAATTATATGAGACATACGCCAAGCAGTTGAAAGGCGTGTGCCGCCACTATCTATCCAACAAACAGGCCATCAACGATGTACTGCACGACTCGTTTGTGATTATCTACACCTCGTTCGACAAGTTGCGTGACGACAGCAAAGCGGAGGCTTGGATGATGTCGATAACGAGAAATGTTGCGGCGAAATATACAGAATACCAGAAAACACATCAGAATGTAGCAATTGACGACACCGACAATAATGAATTTCTTGTAGAAGACGCATTTCCAAAGGAAGCAAAAGAAATTTCCCTAACCGAAATGATGGATTTGGTTGACAAACTTCCTGAGGGTTATGGCAAAATATTTCGATTGGCTGTGTTCGAAGGGCTCTCGCACAAGGAGATAGCCGCGATGCTTAATATTGATCCTCATTCATCGTCGTCGCAATTGGCTCGGGCGAAACAATTGCTCCGTAAAATAATCCAGCAATATTGGGCAGTGTTGTTGATACTCCTTCCCGTGGCGTTCTATTTCCTCCGCAAAGAAAATTCTGTTGCCGACAGCGAAACCCCAATTGTGGTGAAGCCGAGCGAAACTCCTGCTGCCCAGCCGACGGAACAACCCCAAGAACCAGCGGTAATTGTTCAGCAACCAACACAAAAAACAGCAATTGCTGCCGAGCCGCAACAAGCTGCTGGTGGCTATTCGAACGAAGCAGCCATGTCCGATTCAACGGCAACGGTGATTGCCCACGATGCCACCACACCCGACACGATGCACGAAAATCACAATTCCGATACTGTTCAATCTATTCAAAAGATTGTTGAGATGCCGTATTACAATCAAGCGAACATGTTCCCTGAAAAAAATATGCACAATTCCAACTCTGCACAATTGTGGGCGGTGGAATTTGCATACGCAGGAAGTTTTGGCGAACAGAATACGACTACACCAATAACAAGAAGCACTGATCCAGATGCTCAGTCTTATAGTCCAGATGGCGATCCTGAACTATTGTACACAAATATTTATACGAACCATCACTATATGCCAATTGCATTGTCATTGACCGCACACTGCAAACTGAACGAACGCTTTGGGGTGGAAACTGGTTTGAGTTACCTCCGATTAATTTCGGATTTCGAGAAAGACTCCAGCCAGATAATAAGCCGTGAGCCGTTGCAGACCATCCATTATATTGGTATTCCAGTGAAAGGCATCTACAATGTGCTTTCCGTGAAGAACCTGAGCCTTTATGGTAAATTCGGCGTGACTATGGAAATCCCCGTCCATTCTACCTTCAATAAAAACGGAATCCTGCACAATACGACAGAAAGCCTCGATACCGCCGACATCAGCGTTCCTTTGCAATGGTCGGTTGGCACGGGATTTGGCTTGCAATATGCCATAACACCAAAACTTGGCGTATTTACCGAGCCAAGCGTCCGATACTATCTCCCGACAAACAGTGCTTTAGAAACCTACTGCACGGAACATCCGTTCTCGTTTTCGTTGCCGGTGGGAATCAAATTCATTTGGTAACACAAGGACTCATCTGCAAAAAATGTGGTGAATAGCCAAAATCATGTGCAGAAAAATGTAGCAAATGGTTGCTTTTATATGCGGAAAAATGTAATTTTGCTTAAAATTATGTGCAGAAAAATGTAATCAACGATATGGAACGATTTGTATTACAACAACTTATAGAGTGGAAAAATAGTAATAACAGAAAACCGCTTATTTTGAACGGAGCAAGACAGGTTGGAAAGACATGGCTGTTGCGTGAATTTGCCAAACGGGAATACAAACAAGAAGCTTACGTTGTTTGCCGAAGGAATGAATTGGCACGCCAATTGTTTTCGCAGGATTTTGATGTGGAAAGAATTTTGCGTGGACTTCGAGCATTGACTTCCGTTGATATTACGCCACACGATACTCTCATAATTTTAGACGAGGTTCAGGATATTCCCGAAGCAATTGAAGCATTAAAATATTTCCACGAAGCGGCTCCAGAATACCATATAGCGGTGGCAGGTTCGTTGTTGGGGATTTCGTTGCACGAAAATGTGTCGTTTCCAGTTGGGAAAGTAAATGTGATAGACGTTTTTCCAATGAATTTTGAGGAATTTCTGTTGGCAAAAGGCGAAAAAGAATGTTATAATCTGCTCCAAAGCCGTGATTTCGCTGTGTTGAATCCGCTTCACGAAAAATTCATAGACTTGTTGCGGCAATATTATTACGTGGGCGGAATGCCCGAAGTTGTGAAAAAATACGTGGAATCCGAAGAATTGAAAGAAGTTAGGCGAATACAAAAGGAAATTTTACTGGGGTATGAACGGGATTTTTCAAAACACGCGCCCAAAGACCAAGTGCCACGCATAAGAATGGTTTGGAAAAGCATACCCTCGCAACTATTCAAAGAAAATAAGAAATTCATCTACGGTGCGTTACGGAAAGGAGCCCGTGCCAACGAATTTGAAATTGCGATTCAGTGGCTTACCGATTCAGGCCTGCTTTACAAAGTGCCACGATGCACAAAACCGGCACTTCCGCTTGAAATATACGAAGACTTGACCTCTTTCAAGCTCTATATGCTCGACTTGGGACTTATGGGAGCCATGGTAAACACCGCCCCAGCCCAAGTTCTCATTAAAAACGATATCTTTCAGGAATATAGCGGTGGATTGACGGAACAATTTGTTTTACAGCAAATGAAATCCCAAAATATATCGCCAATCTATTATCACAAAACCGATGATTCGCGACTTGAAATAGATTTTCTGATTCAGCACAATGCCCACTTGATGCCGATAGAAGTGAAAGCAGGCGGTGTTGTTAAATCCAATTCTTTAACAACACTACTGAAAAACAATCCTGATTTGCACGCTATCCGATATTCAATGTTGCAATACGTAGAACAAAAACAACTTACCAACATTCCACTCTATGCAGTATAATCTTTTGTTTTCTCGTAAATTACAAAGTATGAAAAAACTCATTTTCATAATAATTTGTCTATGTGTATGTGAATTGTGCTATTCGCAGGAACCACAGCGGATATTCCATGATTTGGAAAAAGGAATTGCTTATGATTCCACAACTATAGACTTTACCATGAAGCAGATTATTCCAATGGATGCCCGCACTACATTTACCTTGTATAAAATGGAAGAATTGCGGGAAAATGTTTCAATACTTTTGAGGCTGCACCAATACTACGGAGATTATAGGATTTTGGATTCGGATTTGTTGGCTCACGTTGAGAACGGCGTAATCACTACAGTCAATGGCTCGTATTATTCTTCGGTGGACAATGTGGAAAATGTTCCATTGCTGAGTGAATCTGAAATCTTACAAATTGCAGAATCAGAGGTTTTTGGTCAAACAACGGATTATGATTTCCAACACAAGACCGAGAAAGTGATAGCAAAAAATAGTTTCGACAGCGAGGATAAGAATTTGTATTACGCCAGCATGGTGTCTGTTTCCGACAGGAAAAATCTCGAAACTTCCGTTGATGTTATTATTGATGAACAATCGGGCAAAATCCTTGAAGAACTGTCCCGAGTGATTTACGCCAAAGGAACTGCAAATACACGGTATAATGGCACACAAACTATTGGCACAACCTACGAGGATTCAAGGTATGTGCTGAGGGATTTTACACGAGGAAACGGAATTTTCACAAGAAACCTCAATCAATCAAATAACATTTCTAAACTGACGGATTTTACCGATGCCGACAATAATTGGACAACGGCGGAATACCACAATCCCAACAAGGACGACGGAGCTTTGGATGTGCATTGGGCTGCTATGAAAACCTACGACTATTTTAATACGATGTTTCAACGGTATAGTTACGATAACGCCGGTGCTGCCATAAATTGTTGTGTCCACTATGGAACAAACTACGAAAATTCGTTTTGGGAACGCTCATCGCAGTTGTTTTGCTTTGGCGACGGCCATACCAGCAAAGACATTATGACAAGTTTGGATGTGGTGGCTCACGAGATTGGACACGCTGTGTGTACGTATTCCGCCAATTTGAAATATGCAGGGGAATCGGGGGCGATTAACGAAGGGTTGAGCGATATTTGGGGAACGTGTGTGGAGGATTATTACACTAACAACAAACAAACGTGGCTTTGCGGCGAGGATGTTGATATTCGTGCCGACCATACCGCGTTGCGTAGTATGAACAATCCTAACTTGGAAGGACAATCCGACACGTATGGCGGCTTGTATTGGTATGAAACCGATGGTTGCATACCAAGTAAGAAAAACGACTACTGCGGTGTCCATACCAACAGCGGTGTGCTGAATTATTGGTTTTACCTGCTGTGTGAAGGCGGTTCAGGAACCAACGACCTGAACAAATCCTATAGCGTGAACGGAATCGGCATTGCCAACGCCGCAAAAATTGTGTATCGTGCGGAAACTGAATATCTTTCAACCACAAGCAAATTTGCCGATATGAGGGCATGCACGCTCAAAGCCGCCGAGGACTTGTTTCCGAATAATCCATCATACGGCAATTCAGTTGCCGATGCGTGGTATGCCGTTGGCGTTGAAGAAAACCCTCCATACGTGCAGATTAACAAAAACATAGATGATTTTCCTATTGTGGATGACAGCACACATGCCGATAAATGGTTCGCTCTTGAAGGAAAAATCCTCCACATATCGCTTCCAACAAACAATAATGTTGTGGCGATATATAACATTAAAGGGCAAAAGGTTCTGCAACAAAAAGTTAGAAAATCCGCAGAAATAGATATGTCAGCCCTTCCGAAAGGAATATACGCAGTAATCGTAAACAAAAGCGAACAATTTTGTAAGTTTATTATGTATTAGCATTGCAATTTTGCAGGACATAATACGAAAAATTGAAAATCTTGGGAATTTTCTATTGAAAATCTTGGGAATTTTTTATTGAAAATCTTGGGAATTTTTATATATTTGTATCGTTAATCGTAAATAAAGTAATAGTATGTACTACGGAAGGCTTGTTGAAAAAGAAATAGAACGTGCATTACAAACATCGGGAGCGGTGCTTGTGGCTGGACCTAAATTCTGCGGAAAAACCACAACCTGTATGCAGTATCAGAAAAGTTTTGTAAAACTGAACACAAAACAAACCATATCCATGGCACGAATGAATCCCAAAGCAATGCTTGACGGAGAAAAACCACGATTGATTGACGAATGGCAAAAGGCACCCGACATTTGGAACCAAATAAAGGATGACTTGGATCTCAAATATGAATTTGGAAAGTATATTTTGACAGGAAGTTCCACGCCAGCCGATAAAAACGAAGTACACCACAGCGGTGCGGGCAGAATTACACCAGTTAAGATGCGACCAATGAGTTTGTGGGAATCAAAAGAATCCAAAGGATGTGTATCGTTACAGGACTTATTTGATGGCGGAAAGGATTTTTCATGGGATTTGAACCACGATTTTATGTTGGATGATGTTGCCCACATTCTTTGCCGAGGCGGTTGGCCAATTTCTGTTTTGGCATCAAAAGACATTGCCATTGAAATTACCAAAAACTATTGGAACGGGTTGTTTGTATTTGAAGATTGCGAAAATGAACGATTTAGGAACAAAAAGCCGGAAGTTCTAAAAATGATAGTTAAAAGCTATGCCCGTCATATATCGACCGAGGCGGCAGTTTCCACAATTATTGCCGATGTGGTGCAAAACAATGAACGTTCGATGGATGCGAAAACCTTCGATGATTATATGGAAGCACTGAAAGACTTGTATGTAATTGAAGATATGAAGTCTTGGAATCCCAAAATTCGTTCCAAGACTTCGATTCGTTCCACGCCAACCCGTCATTTTGTGGACACTTCGTTAGCATGCAGGGCGTTGGGGGTAATGCCTATCGACCTACTCCACGATTTAGAAAGTTTCGGACTCTTTTTTGAGGATATGGCAGTCCGTGATTTACGGATTTATAGCAACGTAATAGGAGGCGATGTGTTTCACTATCGGGACAACACAGGGCTTGAATGCGATGCCGTTATTCATTTAGACGATGGCAGATGGGGAGCTGTAGAAATTAAATTAGGTGGCGACGAACTTATTGAGGCAGGTGCAAAATCGCTTAAAATATTACAGAATAAAATTATTGAAAAAAGCGATGAACCCTCCCCCTCTTTTTTAATGGTATTGACAGCTGTTGGCAGTTCCTACAAAAGAGACGATGGAGTTTATGTGGTTCCTATAAACCTCTTGAAACCTTAAAATTGCACTATCTACAAGGAAACTCAACCTTTTTATATACATACTAATCGCCGAACCGTATCGCTTTTTAATCATTATAGTTGCCCCACCAAGTCAACTATAATCTGCGTTTACTCTCACTTTTTCACATTGGAAACAAAATTTTTCTTGGTTTCCCGTGCAGTCTTTTACTACTTTTTGGAACATATATATAGATAACAAATTAAAAGATTTAATTATGAAACGTTTTTTGACATTAATGGTATGTTTGGTTGCGATAGCAACTGCATACGGACAGGACAACTATTACTGGTACTATCAAGAACAAATACCACTCACTTCAGATTATTCCCAATACTTTATTGTTTACGATAATCTGTCGGTAAAAGAAATAATTGCAGATAAGGACAATGCAAAAGATGTAGTTAATTCAGGTGATTTAACAATCAATGCTACTATTGAAAAACTTACGGTCAATAGTGAAATTTACAAAAATTGGAACTGGGCGTTGATTTCAAAAACACTAAAAGAATCTATTGAGAAAAATTACAATTTGATTTACACTGCAAATTCCTATAAAAAAGAAGATGGTACTTTATTGGGGCTTTCTAACATTTTCTACGTGAAATTAAAGAATGAGGATGATGCATCTATTCTAAAAAAAGAAGCAGAAAAATATGGAGTTGATATCATCGGATATAATAGTTACGCTCCACTTTGGTATGAACTAATGTGTACCAATAATGAAAATGGTAATGCATTAGTATTATCGAATATCTTTAAGGAAACTAATTTGTTTGCAGCATCAGAGCCTAACTTAATGAGCTCCAATGATTTGAATGATATGTTACCTGCTCTATATAGGGAAAAGGACGATAGTAAATACTATATATTCCACTATAGTAAAGATTTATATGACTTGTTACAAACAGAGGCATATAGTAAGAATGTTCTAAGCAATGGTGAGGTTGGGACTGTTGGATGTGTATATAGAGATGGAATGGAGCAAAAATTACAAGGTTCTTATTTTGCAACCATAAATTCTGTAATTTTAGATGAAATACT
>JAFZOY010000029.1 GCA_017552705.1 Bacteroidales bacterium | reverse complement strand
GAGCTAATAGATGCCGTTGTAACCACCGACACAACATTTGCGACGTGTACGGCAGACGGGAAAATCGTCTATACCGCAAATGCAGAATTTGAGGGAGAAAACTACTCAAGTACCAGTGAGGTGATACTTGAAATGTTAGGTCATCAATATGTGTCGCAAGGATGGGAGTGGCGTGATGATTGGAGTGGCGCAAAAATGTATTTCGTGTGTGAACGGGATAACAACCACGTTGATTCTGTTGATGTTGAAACTGTTATTGATACAATAACAAACGCTGGTATTGCAAATCCGATGGTTTTGTTTATGGTAGAAACTGATTTTGATGGAAAAACATATTCTGATATGAAATCCAAAACGCTACCTGCCAAATTTAGTGTTAGTTATAATGAATCTGGCAAAGACAGCGATGGCGATGGCATTTCCGATGAGTTCCTTGGGGCTTATACTAAGGAATTATATGGCTCAACAGAATCTTATTGGGATAGATTCTGGTCGCCCACTACGGGTGATTTCTTTGTGATGACAATGACAGGAGTCGCTAATTATACAGGAACGCTCCAATTTGAACTTGTTGACACGTTGCGTAAGGTTTCGTTAGGCGAAAAATCGTCTCTTATACAAGTGGTTGCTGGAGAGGAATTTACCGCAAAGATTCCTATGTCTGTTATGGTAATGCGTGATTCTTTAGGTAATAAGTTGAAATATACAGTGCTTGAATTTATCTGCAATCCGTCGGAAACAAGTTCGTCGTCGTCATTTACAAACAATGCATGTGAATTTGAATTTTCTGATTTTGAAATTGTGTACGAATCGGCAGGAACGTACGATAATCCACATTCGTTGGTGCTTGTCGGACAAAATAAATATGAATATGTGTACCAAGGTGTATTCTCTACAAAACTTCCTGCTCCTACCAAATGCAACGTACTGAATCTGTCAATTACGGTTATTCCTGATATTCCACTTGATTACTTTGCATTTTCGCTTGTCGATGAGGAAACTTCACAAAGTATTGTAGGTGAGCAATATATAAAACTTGATAATTCTACGATGTACGTTCCCTGGAAGGAATATTCTTACGAAATTTCGGTTCCGATTGATTCTGCATTGACATCATCACCAAAGTTGTTGTTCTATACAGAAAGTCCGTATGAACGCCAACGTGCGATTTATTATATCAAATCTCTGAATCTATCGTTTTCTGAAAATCATACAGAGGAAATTATTCCAGAATTGGCTCCAACATGCGAGGAAGCTGGGCATTCTGATGGCTTGCGTTGTTCGGTCTGTGGAGAAATATTGAAAGAACCAACAGAGATACCGGCATTGGGACATGCGTATGTATCGCAGGGATGGAAATGGTCAGAGGATTATAGTGCTGCATCAATAGATTTTGTGTGTGCAAATGATTCTTCCCACATTCGTACGGAAGAGGCTCAGATAACTCCAAAAACTGTTCCTGCCACGTGTACTGCGGAAGGTGCGATAATTCGAGTTGCCACTATTACGTTGAATCAAGCTCTGTATCAAGATACTAAAGTGACAGTGTTGGAAAAAACACCACATACCGAAATGACCGTAGATGGTGTGCAGCCAACGTGTACCGAAACAGGTTTGAGTGATGGTGTGCAATGTGCTGTATGTGGCGCTGTTTTGGTTGAACAAACGGAACTTCCTGCTCATGGGCATTCGCTCCAACATGAATCATATATAGCACCAACGGAGGAAGAAGATGGGTTGATGGAACATTGGTATTGTACTGTCTGTCAAGCTATTTTTGATAGTGAGGCTGCTGAACATGAAATCTCAAATGCTGATGTCATTATTCCAAAATTGGACCCTACTGATATCCCGTCTCAACTTAATCTTGTGAATGTATATCCTCAACAGAAACATATTGTTGTTGAACAAGCCGAGGGTGAAATGGTACGAATTTTCGATGTGAAGGGACGTTGTTTGATTTCAGAACGGATTTCTTCTCAAGTCGTTTCTTATCCGATTTCCATTATGGGTGTATACGTTGTTGAGGTAGGCGCAATGGTTGTGTCGGTGGTGGTTCAATAATACCAAATTAAACACAATATGAAATTCATACATCTTTCTGATTTACATATCGGTAAGCACGTTAATGGAAAATCTATGCTCGAAGAGCAGAATTTTATTTTTCGGCAAATTCTTGAAATCATTACAAAGCATAATCCCGATGTGGTGCTTATAGCAGGTGATATCTACGATAAAACGGTGCCTTCGGCGGAGGCGGTTCAATTGTGCGACTGGCTACTTTCGGAAGTTACAAAGCGTCTTCGCATAGGCGCGAAGTTATTCGTTTCAAGTGGAAACCACGATTCGGCAGAACGTATTGCTTTTGGTGCTTCCATAATGAGCAAGTCGGGAGTGTATGTGTCGCCAGTGTACGATGGAGTGGTGCAACCAATTCCAGTGAGTGATGAATTTGGCGAAGTTATGGTGTATATGCTGCCATTTGTAAAGCCTACAATTGTTCGCCATTATTTTGATGATGAAAAAATAGAATCGTATAATGACGCTATTGCCGTTGCTATAAAAAAAATGAATGTTGATACATCAAAGCGAAATATTTTGGTAGCCCATCAGTTTGTTACTGGTTCTGAACGTACTGATTCAGAGGAGGTTTCGGTTGGTGGTTTGGACAATGTGGATGTGTCTGTTTTTTCTGATTTTGATTATGTGGCTCTCGGACATTTGCATCGTCCACAGTATTGCAGTCGGGAAACGGTTCGTTATGCAGGTAGTCCATTGAAATATTCATTTTCAGAAGTTGCTGACAGTAAAAGTGTTACAATTGCGGAAATCGGAGAAAAAGGTGAGCTGAAACTCTCATTTGAACCACTTGTTCCGCTTCACGATTGGCACGATTTACGGGGGACTTATGAAGAGTTGGTTACAAAATCATTTTATGAGAATACGCCGTATCAATCTGATTTTGTACGTATTACATTGACTGATGAAAACGATGTCCCCGATGCGATAGGAAAACTTCGGACAATCTACCATAATATTTTGGAGTTGCGTTACGATAATAAACGCACTCAGGCTATTTCTAATGGGGTTGTTCAGCATGTTGATGTGTCGAAAACGCCCGATGTGCTGTTTTCGCAATTGTATGAGATGCAAAATAACCAGCCGATGAGCACCGAACAATCTGAATTTATGTCTGGTTTAATTGAAAAAATTTGGGAAAAATGAGACCGATTCGTTTAACAATGTCAGCGTTTGGACCGTACGCACAAGAAACGGTAATCGATTTTTCTCGTTTTGGAAAAAAAGGATTGTATTTGATTTGTGGTGAAACGGGGGCAGGTAAAACTACCATTTTTGACGCCATCACGTATGTGTTGTACGGAAAGGCGAGTGGTAGCAATCGTAGTTCCGATATGTTTTTGTCGAAATATGCCGAAGAAGATGCACATTGTTTTGTGGAATTGCAATTTGAATATTTGCAGAATATTTATACTATCCGGCGTGAACCCGCGCAAATGGTGAAAAAACAGAGGGGCACGGGAACAAAGTTGGAAGCGGAAAAAGTATTGCTGTCGTTGCCAAGCTCCGCACCTTTATCGGGAAATGAAGCAAAAACAAAAATCCTTGAGATACTTGGCATTGATTACAATCAATTCTCACAAATCGCAATGATTGCGCAAGGTGATTTTTATAAATTGATAACTACTGATACCTCGAAACGACAAGAAATTTTTCGGCAAATATTTAAGACACAGCCGTTTGTCGCATTACAAGATGAATTAAAACAAATAGAACGCGAACTTAGTGAGTCTTGTAAACAATTGCGATTGAGTATTTTACAATATGTTTCAGGCATACGGTGCAACGACCAGCAGGAGAATATTGTTTTATTGGAAAAAGCGAAACATAATGAACTTCCAATTTCCGAAGTTGTTGATTTTCTCAAAGCAATGCTTGAATCTGATTCAAAGGAATTGCAACAATTGAAACAGGAAGAGTCTGTTTTAGAAAATAATAAAGTAACTGTACTCCAGCAATTTACAAAAATAGAGGCATACGAGAAAGCGATGAATGCTTTGCGTGAATCGCAACAAAAGTTGAATGAAAAACAACAGCAATTTCTTGTCTTAAAAGAACAGAAGGAAAAGGCGGAATTGCGCAAAGGTGAGGTGGAAAAATTGCTTGAACAATCTGCTGTCATCGAAAAGAGTCTGTCGAAATATGCGGAGTTGGCAAAGCAACAAGATGAGCTTACACGTAAAGCTTCAGAGCAGATAGAAAGTGGGAAAAAACTTGTACAGTTCGAAGAATCAAGACAAAAACAAGAACTGTATATTCAAAAGTTGAAAGCAGAACACGTTGATTTACAGAATGCTGGAGAGATTCTCCAATCGTTGCAAAATGAACAACAAAACGGATTAGAATTACTCGAAACCCTCGAAAAATTATTGAATAATATTTCGGATTGGAAAAAAGATTCACTGGATTTGCAGCATTGGCAAACGGAATTGGCAAAGTTTGTAAAACAACATGATGCTTTGCAACGCGAGCACGATGAGAAGTATAAGTTGTTTATTGCTGAACAGGCTGGAATTCTTGCGGAAACGCTTATCGATGGACAACCCTGTCCTGTATGCGGCTCGTTGCTCCATCCTTCAAAAGCTCACATGTCGGCGGCGGCACCTTCAAAACAGGAACTTGAAAACCTAAAGGCTGATTTAGATAAATTGGCACGTCGTGTTTCCGAAGGCACAAATGTGTGCTCCGCAAAAAAAGCGGCGTGTGAAACAACTGAACGTGCCATACAAGCGGAAATAATTGCTCGGTTTAATGAAAATCCTGCTGATAAAGAAAATTATATTCGGTTGAAAATAAATCAATTGCAATTAACTCTCGCTCAATTGAAAACAAAAATTAAGCAGGAGGAAACACGCAAAAAACGGAAAGATGAGTTGTTTGTCCTTATCCCGAATGAGGAACAGAAGTTAGATGATTTGAAGAATTCTAAATCTCAGATACAGAATACGATAGATAAAGTCATTGTAGAGCAAAGTGCAATAAAAAAGTCTCTTGATGCGTTGAAGTCGGAGTTGCAATTTTCTGGGAAAAATGAGGCTGAACAAAAAATCCGCGAAATCCAAGCAAATAAAAAAACGATAGAATCGGCAATAGAGGTGTCGAATAAGAATTTCACAAACTGCGAGAAGGAAATCAATGGTTTGGAATCAGCTATAAAAACGCTTACGGAACAAGTTTCTGAAGGTTGCTCGTTGAATCGTGAGGAGGTTCTGCACAATAAAACTGAAATTGAACAAGCTATAGCTACGGTGCGTACAAAACATACTGCAATTTCCTCGCGGATTGATAATAACAGAACTTCTTTGAATGAGATTCAGGAAAAATCGGAGGCGTTGTTGGCAATGGAAAAGGAATATGCTTGGAAAGCAAATCTATCGGATACGGCGAACGGAAAACTAAACGGAAAGGATAAAATCATGTTCGAAACGTATGTGCAGATGGCGTATTTCGATAGAATTATTGGGTATGCGAACACACGTTTTATGATTATGTCGGGTGGACAATACGAATTGATACGACGGGGAAAGGCTCTTAGCAAAACGGGACAATTTGGACTTGATTTGGATGTGGTTGATCATTACAATGGCTCAGTACGTGATGTGAAGTCTCTTTCTGGCGGTGAATCGTTTATTGCCTCGCTCTCGCTCGCTCTTGGATTTGCCGATGAGGTCCAGTCGTCGGCTGGTGGAATTTCATTGGACACCATGTTTGTTGACGAAGGGTTTGGCACGCTCGATGGTGAATATCTTGAACAGGTTTTAGTCGCACTCAATAATCTAACGGAAGGAAATCGTTTGGTTGGTATTATTTCTCATGTCGATGCGTTGAAAAAAATCGACAAACAAATAATTGTTACCAAGGATATGGTTCAAGGTAGCAGGATAAAGATGGTGGTTTAAACCGAATATTTTTTTAATGCGATTTTTGCTGCCGCCTGTTCCGCGCTTTTCTTTGATGGACCTGTGGCTTGTGAAACAACAGCGTCGTTTATCAGAATTTGGCTTTTGAAAATCGGTTTTTTATTTTCTTGATTTTCAACTTGTTCGGTTTGGTATTCCAACAGTAGTTTCTTTTTCTGACAGTATTGCAGCAAAGTGCTTTTGTAATTTGTGTTGTCGTCGGGCAACGTTTGTATGTTGGTGTGCTGGTAAATGAT
Source organism: Bacteroidales bacterium (assembly GCA_017552705.1). Lineage (GTDB taxonomy): Bacteria > Bacteroidota > Bacteroidia > Bacteroidales > UBA1715 > UBA1715. The sequence goes on along the minus strand of JAFZOY010000029.1, from coordinate 2,876 downwards.
TCTGTTTACAACGAATTCTTTTGCCTTGCGGTAGCCTCTGTCTTTGTAGATTGTACCAATAAGCGCTTCCAGGCAATTTCCTATGGCGTCGTTTTTCTTGAGGTTGGGAATTCGTGCCAGGATATATTTTTGGAGTCGTAAATCTATTCCTATATTGTTGAGGTTTTTACGGTTCACAATAGTTGAACGCATCTGTGTTAAATTTCCTTCTTTTGCATTCGGAAATTTCATATACAGATAGTCGGCGACTATACCGTCTAAAATTGCGTCACCAAGGAATTCCAAACGCTCGTTGCTTCCATATTTATATACATATGACGATGAACGGTGTATGAAACACAAACGGTATAAGTCGATATTTTTTGGCGCAAATCCGAGTGTATTGTATAAATAAGTCGCAAAATCCCTGTCCTTTTTGGGGATAAACAATAATTTTATGCGGAATAGGAATTTATTCACTGTATTTTTTGAAAATGATGGTGCTGTTGTGACCACCGAAACCGAATGTATTGCTTAATACATACGTTACATTTCTATTTTGTGCTTCGTTGAGTGTCAGGTTCAGTTTCCCGTCAATCTTTTCGTCAAGTGTCTTGAAATTGATTGTTGGTGGGATAATTCCTGTTTGGATGGCGAATATTGATGCTACAGCTTCCATTGCTCCGGCAGCGCCCAACATGTGGCCCGTCATTGATTTTGTTGAACTGATGTTGATCTTATACGCATCGTCGCCAAATAATTTCTGTATGGACGCTAATTCTATAATGTCGCCAATTGGAGTTGATGTACCATGTACATTTATATAGTCAATGTCCGATGGCTTAATGTGCGCATCTTCTATTGCATATTTCATTACGTTGATTGTGCCACGACCTTCAGGATGTGGAGCTGTTAAATGGTATGCGTCAGAGGTGATGCCACAGCCACAGAGTTCGGCGTAGATTCGTGCACCTCTTTTTTTAGCGTGCTCCAATTCTTCAAGCATAATGGCAACACCGCCTTCAGCCATCACAAAACCGTCTCTCGAAGCATCGAACGGACGGCTTGCCGATTCCATCTCGTCGTTGTTTTCCGAAAGGGCTTTCATAGCGTTGAACCCTCCGATTGCGCTGACGTTGATTGGCGCTTCGGAACCGCCGGTGATGAACATATCGGATTTTCCTAAACGAATATAGTTTACGGCATCAATAATAGCATGCGACGATGATGCACATGCCGATGCGGTTGCGTAACTAATTCCGCATAGTCCGAATTTTATGGAAATGAGACCCGCAGCCATGTTGGGGATGAGTTTTGGAATGGTAAACGGACTAAAACGGGGAACATTTGCTCCGCTTTGGTAAAAATCACGTATTTCCGGCTCGTATGAACCAAGTCCACCAATACCTGTGCCCCAAATGACACCAATTCGTTCTCTATCAATGGATTCTAAATCAATGTGGGAATCTTTCAAACACTCGGTAGCGGCTGCTACTGCGAATTGTTCAAAAAGATCCATTTTGCGAACTTCCTTTTTGTCCATATATAAAGACGGGTCGAAGTTCTTTACCTCGCAAGCAAATCTTGTCTTGCAGCTAGAAGCATCAAAACGAGTGATAGAACCACTACCACTCGTTCCAATTGTTAAATTGTGGAAAATCTCATCTATGGAATTACCTATAGGGGACAATCCTCCAATACCAGTAACTACTACTCTTTTTAATTCCATAGAAATAAATGAGATTTACTTATTTCTGATTTTTTTCGATGAAAGCAATTGCATCGCCTACTGTAGCGATTGTATCAGCTTGATCATCAGGAATAGTAATGCCAAATTCTTTTTCAAATTCCATAATCAATTCTACTGTATCCAAAGAATCAGCGCCTAAGTCGTTTGTGAAGTTAGCTTCGTTTGTTACTTCAGAAGCATCTACACCCAGCTTCTCTACAATAATAGCCTTTACTTTTGATTCAATTTCTGACATAGTAATTAAGTTTAGTTATTAAATATGTTTTCGTCTGCAAATAAAGGTCTTTTTTTTTTATACAAAAAAGAAAAATGATACAATCTTTTACTATTGAAAAAGTTTTTGCATTGAATTTCAAATATTTATATTTTTGCGGGCGAAAAGTTATCAAATAGATATTAACAGAAATATGCTAAAAATTGCAATTTTTGCCTCTGGTTCAGGTACTAATGCCGAAAATTTAATCGAATCGTATAAAAATACTTCTATTGTTGTGTCGCGCGTGTATTGCAATAACGCAAAGGCTGGCGTAATAGCCCGTGCGGAACGACTGAACGTCCCCGTGACTATATTTTCAAAAGATGAATTGTGGAACTCAACTTCCGTGATGGATTCTTTGCGTACGGAACAGGTTGATTTTATTGTACTTGCGGGATTTATGATGTTGCTGCCGCAAACAATGATTGATGAGTATCGTAACAAAATAATTAATATTCATCCGTCGTTGCTCCCAAAATATGGCGGCAAAGGCATGTTCGGCATTCACGTGCATGAGGCTGTTTTGGCAAACCACGAGAAGGAAAGCGGAATCACAATCCATTTGGTGAACGAGGAGTACGACAGCGGAAAACCTCTGTTCCAAACTACATGTCCTGTTTTGGAAAACGATACTCCCGAAACGTTGGCTACTCGTGTCCATAGTCTTGAGTATCAATATTATCCGAAAATCGTTCGGGAATATATGGAGAGTTTCTAACGTTCGTGAAAGGGTAGAACTATGCAATCGGTAAACATTATAACGCTTGGTTGTTCCAAGAATACGGTTGATTCTGAACATCTTGCCCGTCAGTTGCAGGCAATGGGCTATAAATTAGTGTTTGATTCCGAAACATTTACCGATGTAGTTATAATCAACACTTGTGGGTTTAT